>JAOUOK010000036.1 GCA_029880425.1 Gammaproteobacteria bacterium | reverse complement strand
CAATTATTGTGCATAAAACCGATTCTGAATATTTACTGGATTTAGACAGGCGTGCTCAAAAATGGTTAAAACAAAATGCTGCTAATTACGAGAGCGGTGAAGCCACGGGTTTAGATATGATCTTTGCCCATATCAATCACCGCAATATTCGTAGCCTGTTGAAAGGGACTTTGGTAGCACTGGTACTGATTTCTTTTGTACTGATGATTGCGCTGCAATCTATTCGACTGGGATTAATCAGTCTTATACCCAACCTTGTTCCCGCGGCACTGGCCTATGGCACCTGGGGAATTTTTATTGGTAAGGTCGATATGTCAGCTTCCATTGTAATTTGTATGAGCCTCGGCATCGTCGTTGATGATACCGTGCATTTTCTTAGTAAGTACTTACGTGCAAGACGGGAAAAAGGCTTAAATGTTAACGAGGGGATGCGTTATGCCTTTAATACCGTTGGTATCGCACTCATAATTACAACAGCCGTGCTGGTATCTGGCTTTTTAGTCTTATCGGCTTCACACTTTTCTCCAACATGGGTAAGTGGATTACTGCTTGCTATCACTTTAAGTTACGCCTTGATTACCGATTTTTTACTTTTACCCCCTTTATTATCCATTTTAGACTCAAAAATTTACAGGCACCGGGCGGTATAAAATACAAGTTTCTAAAATATACACTACACTTATTATCATGGACTTGCTTCAAAACCATGATATTACCTGCCCGTACTGTGGTGAGAAAAATTCACTTGAAATTGATTGTTCAAGTGGTTCACAGGAATATATTGAAGATTGCCAGGTCTGCTGTCGCCCAATTAATGTTTTCATAGATGTTGATGGAATAGATGTTCGGCTACATGTCAGCCATGAAAATGAATAACATACCGGAAAGTTATTTAGTTACATGATTTTAATAAGCCACTTTTATCTCGCGTAGAAAGCTGTTGTTGCCATATTTTTTGACCAGTTTTCCAGTTATGTTGCCCCTGTATTTCAATGACATTTTTTTCTGCTAAAAATTTAGCAAATAACTTATGTGCTTTTGCGTACCTGTCATTATTTCCATAACCAAGATATAGCTGACTTATATTTTTATTGTTTAATTTCTTAATCCATTGCCATAAATACTGCACCCGTAAATCTACCAGGTTTTTATTTTTAATATCTTCTGTTTTATCAAATTGATCTGGTTGCCAGTTATCAATCCCACCGGCATTTTCTATTGCCTTTGAAATTACCTTATCACCAAGATAGGGGGCTAATAACACGACACCACATATATTTTTTGAATGCTTTTGATAAAACAATAATGAATTTAAACCTCCGAGCGATACGCCAACAAACCAGATATTTTTATAACCTTTATTGAGCGCCGGCTGAAAAAGATCTTTTTCCAGCCTTTTAATCATTTTCTTTTTTAATAAATGATTAAGATGCACACTCGCAGCTACCATGTCCGCCTTAATACCGGTATTCCTGGCAATACGAAAAAAATGTTCTTTTTTAAATTTTTCCGCCACATCATAGAGGCCGGGTAAAAATATTATAAGATCATGGTTTTTTTTACCGTTCTTATCCCAAACCAGCTCAAGAGGCTGATTAACATCGATTCGTGGCATGCACGAAAACAGTAAAAATGAAGTTAATACAACCACACCTATTTTTATCTCTTTAATCAACCTGTTATGTTTCATCAAAATAACCCTGTGAAATTTCAATATTTTGACTGTTTTCAAGCAAGAATTAGCAACAATACCATGTAAAATATTCTATACTCAATTAAAAATCTGGCGGAAATTAATAATGAAAACAATTATTTTTATATTCTCTACACTTCTATTTTCTTTTTCACTGCATGCCAAAACTGTTGCAAATATTGAGATACCAAATTCTGTTAGCATCGATAATGCTGCTAAAAAACTGGTATTAAACGGTGCGGGTATCCGCACAAAATTTATTTTTGATATTTATGTGGGTGCACTTTATTTAGAGGAAAAACGCGATAATGCCGAAGCTATATATAGCCTCAATGGTGCGAAGAAAGTTCATATGCATTTTATTTATGATGAAATCAGCAAAGAAAAACTGGTTAATGCCTGGAATGATGGTTTTAACAGCAATCACTCAAATGATGAATTAGCTGCTCTTAAGAATCAAATTACACAATTTAACAACCTGTTTACCAGTGTTAAAAAAGGTGATGTTATTGACATCAACTTCAGCCCTGGCATTGGCACAAGTATAATTATAAATGGTAAAACTAACGGTACTGTAAAAGGTGATGAATTTTTTACCGCTATTTTAAAAATATGGTTAGGTGAACATCCTGCTGACATTGATCTTAAAAATGCTATGCTAGGCAATGAAAACGACTAGTCACAATATCAATTAATCTCTCATAATAGAATAATATATGGTTAGCCTGACAACAGTGTTCTCAATAATATTACTCAGATATTCATCCAGGTAAATTTATTGAGTTACCGATTTTTTCTGATACACGCTATAAATGATTATTTAAAATAAGGATTATTATATGTCATTAAATCAGGATAATAATCAAGACTCTGTTTTTTATGAACCATATAAAATTTTCGCTACTTCACTAAGAGCATGGTTTATCGCTTATGGTATTGGTGCACCAATATTATTCCTTAGTAATGAATTCACACAAAGAGTAATTTCTGAATATGAAAATAATAAATTACTAATTTTTTTATTTCTCGCAGGCGTAATACTTCAAACTATTCAAGCCCTTCTTTACAAACATGTGATGTGGCACCTTTATATGGGTGAAGACAATCATGATTATCATAAATCGTGGCTTTATAAATCATCTGTTAAAATATCTGAAGCATCCTGGCTTGAAATACTCTTTGATTTAGCAACGGTTTTTGTATATTCGATAGGAACATGGCATGTTCTAAATGCATTTTTCTAAATAAAATAAAAAATTGAATGCGTAAAAGATAAAAATAATTAAGGTTAGTTATTTTTTATTTTACTAAAGCGGTAGCCTTAAACTGGGCAAATAATTTTGATCCCGCTTTTATATTTAATTTATGTAATGAACGAATACTAATCATCGATATTATCTTCGTTTTTTCTAAACAGCATTCAATAATATGTTTACCATTTTTTTCCTGGTGAACTTTACTCACTTCTACCGGCAATATATTTAAAATACTGCTGTGCTCAGCTTTATCCAGTGTTAAACTTACATCCCTGGCATGTACCAGGACACGAACATGCTGCTTTTTTTCAAGAATATTACCGGATAAAAGTAAATCAAAATTCTGGCAATTTACCGTCGATATTTTTTCCTGCTCGTTAATATCTGAAACTTCACCTTCAAGTATAAAGCTGGCACCTTCCTGCTCTGTTAATAAAGGTTGAGTGACACAAAGATCAACCAAATCACCGCTATCAACAATTTTTCCATTTTCCATTAATACAATACTGTCACCGAGTTGTAACACTTCCTTAATATCATGACTGACATAAATAACCGGAATAGAAAATTCTTTATGAATAGTTTGTAAATATGGAAATAGATCCTGTTTTGAAGCGTAATCTAATGCTGATAAAGGCTCATCCAGGATCAACAGGCGAGGCCTGGACAAAATTGCTCTCGCTAACGCGACCCGTTGCTTCTGCCCCCCTGACAGTTGGTGCGGATAAGCATGCAGTAAATTTTGTAGCGAAAACTTTTTGAATATTTCAATGATATCTAAATTCTGTTCACTTTTACTTATTCTCATATAACCGTATAGTAAATTTTCCAGTACAGTTTTATGTGGGAATAAACGGCTTTCCTGGAAAACATAGCCTACTCTACGCTCATTTGCTGCAACACGTATCTTATTCTTTTTATCATCCAGGATAACATTGCAAACTTTTGCGTATGCTTGCTCAGTTTTTTCCAGGCCGGCTATGCAATTTAATAAAGTTGATTTACCACAGCCCGATGGGCCAAATAAGATCGTCACCCCCTTTTCAGGAATAGAAAATTCGCAATCAAGTGTAAAATTCGGGTAAGACTTTTTATAGTTAAATTCGATACTCATGCTATCAACTTACACCCGGATATTTATCTTACGGTTTGCAGTATAAGCAAGCAGTAATATGACAAAAGAGAACAGCAATAAAGCAGCAGAATAAATATGTGCAGCAGAATATTCTAACGCCTCAACGTGATCATAAATCGTAATCGATAATACCTGTGTTAAACCGGGTATATTGCCACCAATCATCAACACTACGCCAAACTCACCAACTGTATGGGCAAAACCCAGTGTGATAGCGACAAAAAATCCACGGTATGACAAGGGGAAAATAACACTAAAAAAGATATCCAGGGGTTTAGCTCCCAGGCTGGCTGCCACCTGTTGTAACGGTTTACCAATACTTTCAAAACTTGCCTGTAGCGGTTGCACCACAAAAGGCAGTGAATAAATGACCGAACCGATAACCAGGCCACTAAAACTGAAGGTTAAAGGATCATCGCTCAGATACGACCATAACTGACCGATTACCCCATCAGGACTTAAAGCAATCAACAAATAAAAGCCTAAAACTGTCGGTGGCAAGACCAGTGGTAAAGCAACGATGGCTTCTATCGGTGTTTTATATCGTGTCTGTGTATTTGATAACCACCACGCTAAGGGTGTACCAATAATCAACAAGACTAGCGTTGTTATCAATGCCAATTTAAAGGTTATAAAAATAGGTGTAAGCTGAATTAAGTCCATGTCTATATTATATAGCCTTGTTGTTTAATAATATTAATCACTGTCTGTGTTTTCAAAAATTCAGTAAATTTCCTTGCTAACATTTTATTTTTTGTTCTTTCTAAAATTACTACTTGTTGCTTCAATGAACCGTATAGTTTCTCAGGTACCCGCCAATACTTATTTGTATCCGGCTTAACATAAGACAAGGCAACAAAACCAAGATCTGCACTGCCTGATTGCACAAACTGAAAAGTTTGTGCAATATTTTCACCAAATACTGTTTTATTCTTTGTTATTAAATTTAAACCTAATGCTGTAATTACTTCTTTTGCTGCATAACCATAGGGCGCAATCTTTGGATTAGCCATGGCAATTTTTTTAAACTGGCCATTTTCTAAAACTGACAAAACGTTATCTTTATTTTTACCCGACCATAATACAAGCACACCCTTTGCATAAGTATAACGACTGTTTTTTACAGTTAATTCTTGCTGTTCTAATAATACTGGACGCTTCACATCAGCGGCCATAAAAACATCATATGGCGCTCCATGCTTAATTTGTGCATACAGTTTTCCGGTTGAACCTTTAATAATAATTAACTTATCGTCAAATTTTTTTTCAAATTCTTTTTTTATTAAATTCAAGGTTGAATAAAAATTTGCAGCCACCGCAATTCGAAGTTGATCAGCTTTTAAAGGCAGAGAAAGAAAAAATAAAAAAATAAAAAATGATAATTTGTTTATGAAGTTCATTTATTTTGTCTCTGTAAAATAGTTGCTATGCTATTTAATTTTTTCGTACGTTGTAACTTATCTAAACTTCCAAGTTGTTCAACCGCGGTATAAAAATTTTTCAGATCATGTTTCTCTTTACTCAACATGGTCTGAAACATCGGCACCAGGTCATGATACGTTGCAATCAATAAAAGATGTGCATTATTTAATTCCTGTTTCATCCATTTATCATAGGCATTATATCCCCCCCATGATTTTTTTAGGTGCTGGTACTTTTCCTGCATTTGCTTAAAAACTATTTTTTTAGCTGCTCTTTTTTCTTCATCATCCAGCTTTCGTTGATAAACTGCTTTTAATCTTTGCCGCGTTTGTTTCAATAATAAATTTAATTCCATATCACGTTTTTTGTCGTCCAGGTATTGTTGGTAACTCTCCTGTTTACCCCTGCTGATCAACCAACGCCGTACCCCTTCTTGTTCCACGGTTGTTGCGAAGGCTTCATTAAATCCTGAATCATTATCAATATAAACCTGCTGGTGAGCCAGTTCGTGAAAAATAATCCCGGCCCGACGCGCCTCAGATTTATACATCATGGTATTGAGAAGTGGATCATCAAACCAGCCCAGGGTTGAATAGGCATTAGCACCCGCAACATAGACATCATAGCCTTCTTTCTTCAGCTCATTCGCGTAAGCAAGTGCATCGTCTTTAGAAAAATAACCCCTGTAGCTCAGGCAGCCAACAACCAGAAAACACCATTTTTTAGCTTCAACTGCAAATTCATTCGCCGCTACAACATTCCACACTGCAAATGGACGCTTTAAATCCGCATAACTCCGGTAACTATCATTATTCGGGAGATGGAGACTTTTAGACGCAAAATCACGAATTTTCTGGCTTGATACAAGCAAGGCCCGCAGGCGTGGTTTAGTTTCATTATTCGCTAATATTTCATTAACCGGCTTCTGTTTTTCCATCAGTTCATTATGGCCAGCCATGAGATCCATGTAATAGCCAAACGTGGAACACCCTGATACGGTTATAGCCAAAAGTATAAAAGTAACGTGTTTTAACAGACTAAGCCGAAACATCATTTTACAAACAATTTAATATGTAAATGGTCATAATGACTTAATCTACACTATATATATTAAATAACCAGATACCTGAAAATATGACAAAAACTAATCACCATGCCCAGCTGCAACAAATTATAAATACCGCCAATACTATTATCCTCGGCAAACAAGATAAACTCCGATTGGCGTTGACTTGTATCCTGGCCAAGGGTCATTTACTGATTGAAGATTTGCCCGGTGTCGGAAAAACAACGCTGGCACATACCTTTGCCCAATTACTCGGATTACAATTTAGCCGAATTCAATTTACCAGCGACATGTTGCCAGCCGATGTGCTTGGAATATCAATTTATGAACAAAGCAGTGGAAAATTTACTTTTCATCCTGGTCCAATCTTTAGCAATGTTCTTTTAGCCGATGAAATTAACCGTGCTACGCCGAAAACCCAGAGTGCCTTGCTCGAAGCCATGGAAGAACGCCAGGTGACTTTAGATGGTGTAACCCGTGATTTACCTCACCCTTTTTTCGTTATCGCGACTCAGAACCCATCTGAACAAATTGGTACTTTTCCTTTACCGGAATCACAACTTGATCGTTTTTTAATGTCAATTTCACTGGGTTATCCAGATGCTGCTGCTGAACGACAACTCCTCCTCTCAAATGATAAACGTGAGGAACTGAGTAAGCTTGATGCCTGCTTAAATGACCAGGACCTGATCGAAATGCAGGATCAGGTTCAACACGTTACGACTTCAAATGATCTGCTTGATTATGTGCAGGCCTTACTTACATATACCCGTGATTCAGGTTTATTTATTTACGGCTTATCGCCACGGGCGGGATTAGCGCTTCTGCACGTAAGTAAAGCCTGGGCAATGTTAAATCAACGTGACTATGTTGTTCCAGAAGATGTCCAGGCCGTATTACCCAGTGTCATTCGACACCGTTTATATCCAGTCGATCCTGATGCCACAAATGCTATCGATACATTATTACGAGACGTGCCCATTCCCTGATTTATGTCTATGTTTACCAGTTTAATAAGAAAATTTGACTTACAGCGCTTTTTTATTGGTGAAGGGCCAAAAGCTTCACCCTATGTATTAACGCAACGTCGTGTCTATATATTACCGACTAAACAAGGTCTCGGCTTTGCCTTGTTACTTTTTGTTATGTTGATTGGTTCAATTAACTACTCTAATAGCCTAGGATACTTTTTAACTTTTTTACTTGCCAGCCTGTCTGTTGTCACGATCTTTCATACTTATAATAACTTATTAAAACTTCAGATAGGACCTGCAATTTGTAAACCTGTTTTTGCAAATGATGAAGCGCAATTTATTGTGCAGGTAAATAATATAAATTATCCGGGACGCTATTCCGTTAATATTTTTACTCCTCAACACATTTCATCTTCTGCCGATATTTTAGAAAATAGCATAAGCACCTTAACCATTAAACATTGTTTTGAACAACGTGGTTTAATTCCCCTGCCACGTTTTACCATCGAAAGTCGTTTTCCCTTTGGCTTATTCAGGGCATGGGCATTAGTTCAGTTTGATCAAAATCAACTGGTTTACCCTAAGCCTTCACTGCATACAAGTCTACCTGTAAAAAGTTCTGGCTATACAGAAGGAAATAAACAAGTGGATATTGGTACAGATGATTTTAAAGGGCTACGTTCTTATCACGAAGCTGATCCATTACAACACGTTCACTGGAAAAGTTATGCCCGCCACCATACCTTGCAAACCAAAGAATTTTCATCAACCACATCCGATGAACTCTGGCTTAACTGGTTAGACACAAATGTTTCTGGTACAGAGTTAAAACTCTCACAATTAACGCGCTGGGTATTACTCGCTGAAAAAGCAAATCTTAATTACGGCTTATACTTACCCGATAAAGTCATACAACCCGGCAAAGGCAAACAACATTTAGAAGCCTGTTTAAAAGCCCTGGCATTACATGGTGCAAGTGATGTTGCTTAGTAAATTACAACAACATGATGTACAACCCGCTGCTCTCATTTTATTAATCGGTTTATTGTTAGTACTACTGCCACATTTTGATCATCTTCCCATTTGGTTATGCTTAGTCACTACTGCACTTGTTTGTTGGCGAGGCGCCTATGAATTAAGGCTGGTAAAAATACCCGGTACCCTGGTGCTGTTTATTCTGACTATTATGATGTTAATTGGTATTGTCTTTAGTTATCACACCTTACTTGGGCGTAATGCCGGTTCAGCCATGTTACTCGGATTACTGTGTTTAAAACTTTTTGAAATTAAAACTTTTCGTGAAATTTCACTCATTATCAATCTTGCACTATTTTCAATTGTGATTAACTTTTTATTTAACCAGTCAATTCCCGTTGCCTTCACCATGATACTGGCACTGGTTTTTTTATTTACCGCCTTAATAAGTTTTCAACATGACTATAAAAACCTTTGCAAAGTTACGCCTGTACCAGCTAATCTGATTCATCATAATGAAAAACAACATTTTAAACACGCGATTAAAATGTTAAGCCAGGCCATTCCTTTCGCGGTTGTTTTATTTATCCTTTTTCCACGTGTTGATGGTCCACTCTGGGGATTACCCGAAGATGCCTTTGCGGCCAAAACAGGCCTCTCTGATGAAATGTCACCTGGACGAATCAGTCAACTCAGTGATAATGAAAGCATCGCATTCCGGGTCAAGTTTGATTCTGCCATTCCTGCAGCTGATAAGCTTTACTGGCGTGGACCAGTAATGTGGTATTTTGATGGCTATAGCTGGGGTGCACCCGATAATGAACGCATCGCCATCAGTGATTTTCGTTTTACCGGCCTCGGTGATAAAACTGATTACACCATTACCCTGCAACCACATAATAGTCATTGGAT
>JAOUOK010000419.1 GCA_029880425.1 Gammaproteobacteria bacterium | reverse complement strand
ATTACCCCAGGTATTACGCTCATAGGTAACAACAGCGGCGATTTCTAAATCATTTAATTGTTTCCAGGCTGCCATTGCCGTTCCGGCTTTACCATTTAAAACGATATCTATATGGGCAGCCTTATCGCCAGTCGTAATCTTGCCTCCGGCAAGCGCAGGAAATACATTTGGAATACCCATACCATTAGCCTGGTGACATGCCATACAATTAGTTTCATATACTTTCTTGCCTCGTACCATTAAGTCTTCTTTAGACCAGACCTTTTCCGCAGAAGCTTCTGCCTTGGCCGCTGCAAGCTGCTGTTTCTGTTTCGCTTTCCATGCTTCGTATTTTTCTTCGCTAACTGCTTCAACAACAATCGGCATGTAAGCATGCCCAGTACCACAAAGCTCGGCACACTGACCACGATAAGTACCTTCTTTTTGTATATTGGTCCATGTTTCATTAATGTAGCCTGGAATCGCATCTTTCTTATAGGCAATTTCCGGTACCCACCAAGCATGAAGTACATCTGTTGCTGTATGCAGTAAACGAATACGTTTACCAACTGGTAAGACTAACGGGTTATCAACTGCAAGCAGGTAATTATCACCCGCTTTTTCTTTTGGCAGCATATTACTGACGATGCGAATATCATCATCCATGTACTCATAAGTCCATTTCCATTGCGAACCAATTACTTTAATGGTGACATCTGATTTCTGAGAGTAATCTTCAACCTGTTTTAAAGCATCACTTGCTGAACCTGCGATGGTTAAATCAATACCCAGCACGATAACCGGCACAAGTATCCATGACCATAAACCGAATGCACTCTTATGGAATTCCTGGTCAGCCTTATAATCTTTTGATTTTCGAAACTTGATAATTGCATATCCAACAACGCCGATGATCACAATCATAATGATGGTTGCGATCTTGGTTGTTAACATATGCAGATCAAACATTTGCTGAGTTAATGGTGCCGCTGGCTGCGGAAGGTTTAAGTTATATTCTGCAAAAGCAGCGCCAGTGCATAAGAGCAATGCCAGGCTTGTTATAACACTTAAAATAGCTTTTGGTTTCGACATGTAAATCCATCCATTAATTTAATTAATATAAAATGGTTTTTGTTGCTTACCTGATTTTATTATTATGATTTCAATCAGGTTTGTATCAGATACAAAAAAACGCACCCTGAAGAAAACTAACAGGTGGAGCAGAAGAAAATTAATTTTAATTTTTAATTTAGAAAATTAATTTTTATTATTATTTAATTTTTATAATTATAGTTATAGTTACACGGTTATAGCCGTGCTTTTTTAATTTTGATTCAGTCTAACTTAATCACTATCCCTGTGCAATCTCATGCATATATATAAGGAAATTATAATGTTGTAATTTGCAACATAAATAATATCTCTTTAATAAAGCAATACCTTTATAAAAACATTCTTATCAATATTCTTGCGTAGTGATCCACTAACAAAAAGCCAAATAATGCACTTAAATAAAATATAGAATAGGCAAATGTTTTCATTGCATGCTCATCACTTTCACCGGTTCGGTACAATTTCACCGCGTGATAAACAAAACCAATACCCAAAGCTACAGCACCAGCAAAGTATATTAAACCGGTCATGTGAATCATAAACGGCATTACACTGACGATTAACAGCATCAGGGTATACAAAAGGATATGTAGTTTAGTAAAAGCAACACCATGGGTAACCGGTAACATCGGTACACCTGCATTGGCATATTCTTTTTTACGTTTTATTGCCAGTGCCCAGAAGTGAGGCGGTGTCCAGATAAATATAATTAAAAACAGTAACAGTGCTTCGCTGTTTACTTCTCCCGTCATCGCACACCAGCCAAGTAGCGGTGGTGCTGCCCCTGCCGCGCCACCCAGCACAATATTTTGTGGTGTAGAACGTTTTAAAAACATGGTGTAAATAACTGCGTAACCTATTAATGACATTAATGTTAATAATGTTGTCAACACATTAGTCCAGATCAGCAGGATAACCATTGAAATAACAGCCAGAGATAAAGCAAAAATCAGCGCTTGTCGTGAAGATAGCTTTCCCTGGGGCAATGGACGGTTACTTGTTCGGGCCATAACCACATCGATACGCTGATCAACCCAGTGGTTAAGCGCAGCTCCTGAAGCAGAGGCCAATCCTATACCTAAACATGCGGCGATAAACGTATCTAATGGTAAAGCGCCTTTAGTTGATAACAACATACCAACAACGGCGGTAAAAACAATTAAGTAAACAACCTTGGGTTTACATAAGTTGTAATAATTACGCCAGTAAAAAGAGGAGGGTTTTAAAGTCGCTTCAGTCATAACAACAGGCCTTTAATGATTGTTTTCACCATGACCTAGATGCTATATGAACATACTTGCTGATGCAATTTAGACACAAAAGGTAGAATTACCTAATATAATTATATTTACA
>JAOUOK010000418.1 GCA_029880425.1 Gammaproteobacteria bacterium | reverse complement strand
CAATACTGTACTAAGCCTTGTTCACGACCACTGTTATAAGCATTTAAATCCGGGCGTACACCGTATTCAGCACAGGCGGAGCGATGCTCACCAATGCGTGACGCTTTATAGCCTCGTGCGCCATCGCTATATCCAATCGTGCGCCAGTCTGCATTTAAACATTCACTCTTGTTCATTGTTGAACAGGCGGAGACGATGAGGGTTATAGAAGCCAGTAGTAGAATTTGTTTAATGATCGAAAACATAGTTTGTGTCTCTTGTTATAAATTTTTAAAATTCAGTTTAGCGTAAATAAAAATTATCGCCTAGAAAGAATTTTATAAACGATCCCAGTAACGCTGCATTTCAAAATATAAAAATGAGGCTGTCCAGGTAATCAACAGTAACCCGGTTAAAGACTCGATCCCGACAAGGTGTCTGATCAGTCCATGCGGCTGAATATCACCGACCCCCAGTGTTGTGAAGTTGGTATATGAAAAATAAACACAATCCATGAAGGAGTTATCAAATTCCCCCGTGATTTGTCCCCAGCCTTCTATCCGCGGCAAAAAATAATAAGCGGCTGCAAAAATCCAGATTTCTATAGTGTGTGCCACCAGCGCACCAAAAACACCAAAGACAATCCTGAAACGGTGCCTGATTTTCATTTTAGGTATATAGGTAGTAATACGGTATAAAAACTCGTAGTGAATAAGTACCGCGAGCGCAATAATGGAAGCGTTAACTAAAAATACCAGGAACATAAATTCATCCCTTATTAATTAAAATCAGTGAAATATTTAATTGTTAAATCTAGTTTAGATAATTATTGCTCTTCCTGCAGTAGTTCCTGGTGTTAAATCAAGAATATTAGTAAATAAGAAAGCCCGCCTGTGACAGCACAGGTAAATATAAGAAAAGGAAAAAATTGATTTTAATATGTCAGAGTAATGCTTTTATTTTTTCGATGAATTCAGGATGGTCCCATTCAATTGCAGCGTTAACACCGTATTTAATATCCCCTTTTTTATCAATAACGAAGGTTGATGGATATGTGATCACGTTCCACTTCTGGGCAAACTCACCATCCTGGTCAAGCAGGACCGGAAAATCGACCTGGACCTTTTTCATAAACTCAAGAATTGTTTTCTTATCTTCAGCGTAATTAATTGAAATCAACTCAAAAGGTAAACCTGACATCTTTTCTTTTAAGCGGTTTAATGACGGAATTTCTTCTACGCAAGGCGGACACCATGTTGCCCAAAAATTAATAACAGTGACCTGGCCTTTGTAACTGTTCTTAATTACTATTTTGCCACGTGAGTTTTCTAAATTAATGGCTAAAGGCGAAACCTTTCCTTTGTATTTTTTTAAATAAATATCAATCCCGCTTTTATTTTCTTTAAGTTGCTCGAGTTTTTTTATTGCCGTGGTGGGAACTTTATGTCTTTCTAAAACCGTGATCATTTTTTTTATGTTTTTGGGTAAGGGTTTGACCTGTTCAATCACCTCAGGTGTTGGCTTCTCTTCATAAAAGATGCTCATTACTTTTGGTGTCAGCCTGGTATAAACAGGGTTACCATGTTGCTGTAACTTTTCAACCAGTGTACTGAATTGCCCTATATTGCCATTATTCCTGGCCTGGTAAATCATGATAGGGATATTGGTGGCTGAAATAACGGGCATGTATTCTGGTAATTGTCCCAGGGGGGGGATCGTTGCATAGGTATAAGGTGAGAACAGGATAGCTCCGATGAGGTAAGACTTATCCTGTTTTCTTTGTTGCCATTGGTGAGCCCCTTGCAATGCACTGATCGTGGCATAGGAATCGCCGACAACAATAATTTTTTTACCCGTTGTTTTGTGTGCCTGTTCAATCAGGTCTGCAACCAGCTGACCGTTGAGTTTTTTTATTGAGCTTGAACCCGCGGGCATAAAAAGTGATTGCACAATATCACTTTGCCAAACCTCGATATTTTCCCCGGTCAACATTTTTGCCATTGTGCGATGTGCTCCACGAAAACCATACTCGGGTGCCAGCCATACCATCAGGTGGCGTCCACTGGCAGGAAACCGTTCAACCGTGAGTTCATCCCCTGATGAAACGGAGACAACGATTTCATTGCCCGCAAAGCAGGAAGCAGTAGTAAAAATACTGTAAAGCAGGGTTGCAAGCAGGACTGGAAAGTAAAATATGTTGAGTGTGTTCATACTGATGAAATACTAGGTTGAAAAAACACGAATGTATATCCTGTTTTAGCGGAATATAAAGGATTTCTTGCTGTTTTTGCAATATACGATAGAATTGCTCAAGAATTATTATTTTATGGAACAAGTATGGCTTTTAATCTGAAATCACTTTTTGGTCGCAGGGAAGATGTAAACGAGGATCAACGCAGTATGGAACGGGTCAAATTGCCTGATAAGGCAACGATTTTGATCGTTGATGACTCTCGAACTGCCATCGCAGTTT
>JAOUOK010000417.1 GCA_029880425.1 Gammaproteobacteria bacterium | reverse complement strand
GGGAATAACACCAAGAATACTAAAAAAATATTTACTTGCTGGGTAGTTAAAACCATGCAGGGTAGATAAAGAAAATAATGTCGATACTAAACCCAGGGTAAAATAGAGAAACAATAAACTAAAATAATATAACGGTAGTTTTTTTAGATTTACTTTGTACTTTTCCTGTAATCCCGGGTTATTTCCAAGGTGTAGTATATCTTTTGTAAATGTCTTATTAATTTTTAAAGCGAGAAATATAGCGCAAACGATAACAATCGCCGCATAATCAACAAAAGGGTAAAGAACTTCAGGAAAAGGGAAGACACCAACAAAACTTAACATTAATATGCCGGTAACAGGAGGCAGGATTAATGTTACCCATGTCACAACCTGCATTCTGCGTATAAAACTATTTTGTGAACCGTTATCAATCATCATTGATTCCATCTATTTAAAGATCAACTTTAAAAAATAACATTCTGCCAGAAAATGTTACAATACAGCGTACAATTATAATTTTTTAAAACCTGCTTCTGTTTTCGATAGGTATTAGCGTTTATCTAAAAAATTATTCTTCTAACTATAAATTTTTATTTTTTAATAACCACTAAAAATATGGTGTATTTAAAAGAGTAAAGATACTCACCTGTCATCTACTACCTGCGCCATAATTTCACATACAAAAAAAGCATGATTAAAATATTTATATTTTTACGATATATGTAATCTTCACACCTATACGATTTACATCGTCACAAAGGTTTTACTCTGCGCAAACTCGTTAAGTTCAATTTCCTTGCAATCTACATCAGATACCGATGAATAATCAGAACCCGTCCATAACCACTCGACTAACGTGTCCACGCTTTTCTCTGAACCGCAGATAACAACTTCGACACGTCCATCAGGTAAATTTTTTGCATACCCTGTAAGTTGATTTTTTTCAGCTTGCTGGCGTGTGGTTTCACGGTAAAAAACACCCTGCACCCGGCCAGAAACAAAACAGCGTTTACAAATCATCATATCCAGTACCTGTTCATGCTTAGTTATCGGCTACTATATTTATATCTTTACGTTATATTTAAACCAGGTTTTCCAGCACCTTGTGTTTCGCCCTGATAAAGTCCTGGTGTTCGACATACAAAAGATCTGCAATACGCCGCACCATGTGTTCCTCGTAGGCATCAAGATGATTATCCGCGTAAGCAATAGCCCATAGGTATTCGACTATCTTGATTTTTTTCTCTTTGGAAAAATGTTCATGGATCAGGCTGGTGAACTGGTGAAAATCCACCGCGTCCCGGGCTTCTTCGTGGGCCAGTTCAAAGAGATGCTGTGTCTCTGTTTCACCCAGCGCAAACCTGGTTTGTAATACTTCTTTTACTTTCTGTTCTTCGCTACCCGTCTTCTTACCATCTTGTTGCATCATTTCGATAAACAATGCCGCCGTGGCCAGCTTGAGACGATGTTCAACATCGCCCCCCTTATTGCCCCTTGTATCAGGCGATATACTCTCTTCAAAAAACTGTTTAATAGCTTTTAACATGAGCAACTCTATTTCAAAAAGCAGGCATCACTATAACCAGACTACATTTCGTCACGAGGATAACAGGCGATGACAACAACACGCTTTAATACATTATCAATCGTCAACTCATCAAGACAGATAAGACTGCTATCTTCAGTTGATTTGTCACTAATTTTTATCCCCATATTATTGATGTTAACGCGAACAGGTTCCAGGCGAATGAACTCTTCAGGATGTTCCAGGAGATTATTAACTTGATCAATATAATAACGAGGTAATTCCCACTGTGGCGGAACCTCTTTTAGCTTGTCCTTTGTTTCTTCAATTTTCTCAAGTATGTTTTTGTATTCACTATCGGCGTTATGAGCGCTAATCAGGAGTTTATTCAGACCACCCTCTTTAGCCTGACGTGAACGAAGCCGTGATTGAAGTGAGGACTGTTGTTCCTGCAATTCACGGTACTCACTTTTAAGTTCAATCAGTTTTTTCAGGGCATAGGTGATCAGCCCATCAAAAATACATTTCTTAATACAGCCCCGGGTTTCCTCTTCCGTGGCCGTGGGTGACATCACCTTGTGTTCTGAAAAATTAACCGCTGTTTGCATCACATCACGAATCAGAACATCATTCTGCAATTCCATGCCCAGGACGGTTTTATCATCATGATTCATACATAGAAGTGCATAGGCTTGCTCATCTTCACCATTATCAAAGAATAATTTCAGCTCTTTACTGTTACTGAAGATTTCTTTTATTTCTTTGGTTGATGAAAAGTAGGCATGTACCAGTGGATCAAGTGCAAAATTTTTATGCGTGATATCAACAGAGCCGGGGATATTGTCGACAAGCTCATTGATATAAAGAAGCGAGGTGGTAACCGATTTTTCTAACAGTTTTTTATACGTAGAAACGTACCGCATTTTGGGTTCAGTACCCTCGACAACG
>JAOUOK010000035.1 GCA_029880425.1 Gammaproteobacteria bacterium | reverse complement strand
CCCTAACCAATGAATTATTAAAAATAGCGAACAGGCATCAAAAAGAATGAGCGACATACCAGGCAAAAACAATCCGGCAGATAAACTCTGGGGCGGCCGTTTTACCGCACCGACAAATGAATTTGTTGAGGTCTTTACCGCTTCCGTGGGATTTGATCAGCGCATGTATAAACAGGACATCACGGGTTCTATTGCCCATGCGCGTATGCTTGAGCATGTTGGTGTCTTAACCGCGGATGAGTGTAAAGCGATTGTTGATGGCCTGAATGAAATTATCCTGGATATTGAATCGGGTCAGTTTGCCTGGTCCACTGAACTTGAAGACGTGCATATGAATATTGAAGCGCGTCTGACGGATCGGATCGGTATCACTGGTAAAAAATTACACACCGGCCGTTCACGTAACGACCAGGTGGCGACAGATATCCGTTTGTACCTGCGTGATGAAGTTGATCTCATTGATGCCGAGTTAAAACGTTTACTTGAAGGTTTACTCAGCCTGGCAGAACGTGAAGCAGATACCATTATGCCGGGCTTTACTCATTTACAAACAGCACAACCGGTCAGCTTTGGCCATCACATGCTGGCATGGTGTGAAATGTTGATCCGTGATCGTGAACGCCTGGCCGATTGCCGTAAGCGCATTAATGTTATGCCGCTAGGGAGTGCCGCTTTAGCCGGGACCACTTACCCGATTGACCGTGAGTTTACCGCTAAAGAACTCGGCTTTGATGGCATCTGTGAGAATTCACTCGATGGCGTCAGTGATCGTGACTTTGCCATTGAACTGGTATCTGTTTCATCAACCATCATGATGCACCTTTCGCGTTTCTCAGAAGAACTGGTGTTATGGAGTTCTGCCCAGTTTAACTTTGTGGATCTCGGTGACAGCTTTTGCACCGGTTCCAGCATTATGCCGCAAAAGAAAAACCCGGATGTACCTGAGCTGGTGCGCGGTAAAACAGGCCGTGTCTATGGTCACCTGATGAGCTTGTTGACTTTAATGAAGAGCCAGCCACTCGCCTACAACAAGGATAACCAGGAAGATAAAGAACCGTTATTTGATACGGTGGATAACCTGAAAGGGTGTTTACGTTTGTATGCGGACATGATGCCGCAAATTATTGTGAAAAAAGAAAATATGTATACCGCGGCAAAAAGTGGTTTCTCAACCGCAACGGATCTTGCTGATTACCTGGTAAGAAAAGGTATGCCATTCCGTGATGCACACGAAGTCGTGGGTAAGTCTGTTGCATACGGCGTTGAAACGGGTAAAGATTTATCTGAAATGTCACTGGATGAATTAAAAACATTCTCAGATATTATCGAGCAGGATGTTTTTGAGGTGTTAACTCTGGAAGGTTCAGTGGCTGCGCGTAACCATCGAGGTGGCACGGCTCCGGAACAGGTTAAAAAACAAATCGAGCGTTTGAAAAAAGAAATTTAAAAACACTATGTTAAGTGGTGTGTTTTTTACGCCTGGATAATATTGAACAACTTGATGAACTACAAAATGCCAGGCTGATGATCGAGATAAGCCACCTGCTCAATGACAAGGTACGCTGGGCAGATACTGTTGGTAAACTAAGCAAAAACCCTCGTCAGTTATTTTTTAGACTGCTACCATGATATAAATCATCAAATAGAGTTTATATATGAGCAAATTTCCTGATTTATATATTGATGAAAATGGAATTTTCCATGAATTTCATTATGACAAAATAATTAGTAAGTCTTGTGCAATGTTCGTGGCAGAAGAACGAAATAAACTTACGAATTCCAGGCATCCACTACTAGTTAAATTCAAAGATCTCGAAGGCTACGCACCAGAGACACGTGACTTGCACCTGGATTTTGTTCTTAAATCAGTAAGTGCATTAGCTTATTGTGTTGATATTGAGACAGCAGAAGGCAGGCGAACTAAGGAGGTAATCGAGAGATTTTTTACTATAACTCCATGGCCAATACCAGTAGAGATATTTACCAATGAAAATGAAGCTTTAAGCTGGCTTAAGAAACATGTCAAAAAAAATGACTAACACTACACTCTAGTTAATCCACAAAAACGGTGCTTAGCTTGCTTTTTTATCAGTTTGCTGGGTCGTAGTTAAACTCTTCTTCCAGTCTTGAAAGTAATAGGAGTTAGACTCCTATTACTTAGCTTAATATCTAAACTCCTAAACACAAGGTCTGGCAATTAGAGACATTTTCCAATCGAACCCTTGGCGCATATCTTGCCATCTGTCCAGGTCGCGCCATCAAACTTGGCCTGGATCAGAATAGCTCCATTCAGGTTAGCTCCCCGAAGATTGGCTCCACTTAGATCCGCATCAAGTAAATTACTATTCTGTAGATTGGCCATCATCAGGTTAGCCCCCTGAAGATTGGCAGCATGAAGATGAGCGTGTTGAAGATTAGCCAGCATCAGGTCCGCGCCCTTGAGGTTAGCTAGTTGCATGATTGCATAAGAGAAGTTAGCCCTTTGTAACTTTGCACCATCGAGGCGCATCTTCTCCATCGAGGCATGGTTCATATCAAGCCCGGGAGCATTGAGGCCTTTTCGTATGGCAGAAGTACACTGTGCCTCTGGCTCAAGTTTACATGCGGTATTTATATCAGCCTTATCTGTGCTATCGGACCAGGCCAGGGTGACAGATGTTCCAGTTAAGAGTAGAAGGAGCGCCGTTACTGTTTGTAATCGTAGATATTGCTTCATGAATATTCTCCTGTGACTATCATTGTTTTAATTTTTTATATCAGTTCATGATTTCTTTTTTACATATAACTAAATGAAGTGGTGACTTTTGCCGCGTCCATGCATGTACTTTTTCATAGACAAACCTGATTGCCTGTTTCAAAATTTCTGGTTTACGTGAATCGAATAAATCATTTATCCAGATGCTGGACATAATATATTTTTAGCATTAATAGTTAATTAGACGGACGTCCCTTTATTGATTATTACAAAAATGTATTTTTCATCTAAATGGTACAAGCGAGTTACTTGTTTGTTAATAGTATTTCTTATTAATAACCAGGTTAACTTTTGTAATTAAATTATTTGAGTGCATCCCGTGCTTTCTTCATTAATAATGTAAGATCATCACCTTTTTTCCATTCAGCATGGGAGAAGGTAAAACTCATTTTATAATCATCAGTTAATTCTTCAGGCAATGTCAGACTGTCCAGGTTTTTGCTCAGTTTGTTAATTAGCATTTGCGCGTCATCACCTGCTGTTTCGGGTAATACCATTAAAAAATCTGTTTTGCTTAGTTTACCAACAGTATCTGCCCAGCGTACCTTGTCATTGAGCAGGTGGCTTATCTCGATCATCAGCCTGGCATTTTGTAGTTCATCAAGTTGTTCAATATTATCCATGCGTAAGATCACAATCGATAGCAGGTTGTTGTAACGACGGCTGCGGGAAATAGCGGGTTCCAGACTTTGAAACAGTGCCACCTTGTTTGGCATACCGGTAATTTCATCAATTGCCAGGGCTTCACGCAGTTCATCTTTTAATAAGTCACGTTCTTTTTTTAGCGCCTGTAGTGGTGCGACATCGGAAATGTAATGCGCGGTATTTCCATTAACTGGTTTTTGATTGCACATGTACCATTGATCATCACGGATAGAATTAGCGGGAATATGCACTGCACTTGATGAGGTAAAAAGGGGCTGCAGGACTGCAGGTAAGTCTTCTATTTTTTGGCCGCTAATTTCATCCGCAGAAATGCCAAGATAATTTTCGAACGTTTCATTGACCCAGGTAATTTTCTGTTGCTCATTCGATAATGCCAGCCCCATGGGACAGGTTTTTAGAATTTGGCCAAGTTCTGAGTTCATCATTTCTTTTAACATGAGACGCGACTTTCCTTGCTAGATACGAAGAGCTTAATACTACTAAAAAATGTGGGGGTTGCGTATAACCGTGCCACAGTATACTTAATTTTGCTATAAGCGAGAATAGTCGCTAACTATTTGTATTTTTTATGTTTTATTGACGTTTTAATAATAACTTAAAAGATTATTATTGATTGATGCTGATATTTTTTAGTATTCAGATTAATACTCCCTGGCCGATACAGAAGGAATGAGTGAAAAGTTACAAACGGGGCAGCCTCATGGCAATTATGATTTTGCGGAAATTAAGCAACGTTTCCTGAAAATCAATGATGCTCGTTTAAAGCGTATCAATGCCGATCTGCGTACCTCGCAACGTGAATTTCTTACGCTGCTTCCCTTACTTTTTCATGTTAATCATCCCTTGCTACCTGGTTATGTTTCTAAAGAGACGCCGGTTGGGATCCCTGCTTATCTTCCCGGCCAGGATGCCTTGCATTTAGCGCAGCGTATCTCACGCAGTTTTGAGTTTAAGAAAAAAGCCTACCGTGAGTTTAATATCGAAGCGATTTATTTAATGGGCAGCAGCGGAACGATTGCCTATAACGACAAAAGTGATTTTGATATATGGCTATGTCATAGCGAATCTATCGAGCCGGTTTTAATCGATGAATTAGAAGAGAAAGCACAGGGTGTACAACAGTGGGCTAATGACTTTGGTGTTGAGGCAAATATTTACCTGGTAAACCCGAAAAACTTACGTAAAGGTGAGATGGGTTTTTTAACCAATGAAAGCAGTGGTAGTGCGCTGGACAGTTTATTACTGGAAGAATTTTACCGTACCAGTGTTTTATTACATGGTCGTTACCCACTGTGGTGGTTAGTGCCACCGGAAAATGAATTTGAATATGAAGACTATGTGCATGACCTAAAAGAAAAACGATTTATTCACAGCAAGGAACATATTGATTTTGGTGGATTAAGGACCATTGAAGCCAGTGAATTTTACGGTGCAACATTATGGCTGTTGTATAAAGGGATTAATGCACCTTACAAAAGTATTTTAAAAATACTTTTAATGCAGTCCTATGCCAGTGAATTTCCACAAATTGATATGCTTGGTATGCAGTTTAAAAAATCTGTTTATAAGGGTGAAGAAGATTTGAACTTGCTCGATCCCTACATCATGATGCTAGGCAAGGTTGAAGATTTTTTAAAAAATGCGGGTGATGAATCACGTTTACAACTTGCAAGGCGGAGTTTTTATTTTAAGGTCAACGAAAAATTAAGTGAGTTGAATAAAAGCGATAGTGACAACTGGCGGCAACAACTCTTATTAAAGCTGGTGAAAAAATGGAACTGGACTATTTCTGATTTACAGGAGCTGGATAAAAAGAATGGCTGGAAAATCAACCAGGTTTTGACAGAGCGCAACTCATTGATAGCTGAGTTTAAAATGAGCTATCGTTTTCTTTCTAACTTTGCTCATCGTCATGTGGAACAAAAAAACCTGATTCGCCAGGCTGATCTGAATGTGCTGGGGCGGAAAATTTACGCGGCCTTTGAACGCAAGGCAGGCAAAGTTGATCTTGTCTACCGCGGAATTACAGATCAATTATTTGAATCTCATTTGTCTTTACACAAGTTAAACTCAGATAATAATACGAGCTTCTGGGTTGCCTTTGGTGGGGTAGTACCGCGATCTAGTGTAGCATTTACTGCGCCGTTAAAACGATCATTGTCATTGGTTGATTTATTATGCTGGTGTTATTTCAACCGTATCATTAATCAGCAAACAATTGTGGGCTTATATAGCAATGATACCGATTTAACCGATAAAGAAATCAGATTGCTTATTGCAAACCTGGACAAGCATTTTTCAGAAGCTGTACTCGAAGAACGTACAACAGAAGACTACAGGCAACCCGCCAATATTGTTGCGAATACAACATATATTAATGTTGGCATTGATCCGTTAATTATCAAGCGGCATGATGGTACGCATATTAGTAGTGAGCGTAGTGATGCTTTTAAGTACGGATCACGCCACAGCAACCTGATGGTGACGATTGATCAAATTCTTTTAACCAGCTGGCAAGAAGTATTAATTTTTTCCTACCAGGGTGTAAATGGCTTAATGGCATGTTTAAAAGAATACATGTTATGGAGTCCACCATCGAAAGGTCGTCGGCCATCATCAATTAATGCCAGTAGTTTTTCATCATACCGCGGTATCTCCATTTCCAAGCGGGTAGAGCAATTATTTAACACTGTGTATGAATGCTTTTATTCGACACGTTATGCCGAGGTAACACGTTTTATCCTCGGTGTTGAATGGGAGTATTATATTTTAAGCCTGGAAGACGATAACCTGCATTATCATAAGACGGATACACAGGAAGCATTAGTTAATTATCTTTCAAGGCCCAATGAAACTTATTCACAATATGTTTTTGATGTAGAGACATTAGAAAACCATGTGTTGCCGGCGATATACAGTATTAATAAACCGGGGCTGGTTCAGTGTTTTTATGAAATTAAAAAAGACAGTGCAGATATTTACGTGATTGATGAAAAAGGAACATTGTCCTACCAGGAAGATGTTTTTTATGATGTTTCTACCTTGATGCGTCATTATTCACGTTTTTTTGATAGTATCCATAACCGTATGCATTTCGTGGCGCAGCAAAGCTCACAGGATACGGCGATCCGTGTTGATGAAGTAAAGTTTTACATGATTCGACGTGACCGTAACGGTAAGAAAGTGCTAACAGAACAGGCGCTTAATCGTTATATCAGAACATCAAATTATGTCAGCTTACAGGTTATTGTTGATTTAATTAATGATAAACCGGTATTCACCTTGTTTTATGAAAATGAAGAATTCTCAAGTCTGGAGTACGGCTCAAAACTTTTTACTGAAGTGGTGCGCAAGGTATTACAAGGTCGTGCCAGTAAAGAGAGTTATGATATTTATGTGACAGATATCGATTTATCTCCGGCAATATTGAATATGAATATTAACAGCCTGCAATCCAGCCGTTATCTTTATTTTAAACGCAAAGTCGAAGAAAACCTGAAAAAAGCAGTACAGCAACTTTAAGCCAGGTCTTATTCACTGTTACGCAAGATATCCAGAATTTTTTCTACATCAGCTTTAAGTTTAGATAAGAACTTATCAGCGCCAGGATACTTTTGATTGGAAAAAGACATCGGGTTAGCCGTGACCAGCAATGTATCCTGTTCTTCGGCAAAAATAGAAATCTTCCAGGGCATGTAAGGTATAAGGTGTGGGTAATTTTTTGAGATAAAGTGCATGTCTTTTTCAGTACTGAAAAAAACCACGCGGTATTTATCTGTGGCAAAACCACTTGAGGTTAAACCGATATCAATACGTTGAACCCGGCTAACTTTATAGCCCATACTGTGAATTGTTTCCTGTAGCACAGACATGGCTTCAGGAAAGGTTTGCTTTGTTCTTGCCATTAAAAGATTTTCAGCGTGGCTGCTTGCTACCAGTAAGAACAAGCAAGCGCTGATCAGGATTCTTGTCATCGTATTATATTTCAAAATGAAGCTTCCTCGACAATCTCAGCATAAACCTCGTGCATTTCCTCACATAAACGATCGAGGTTTTTGTTGTTAAAAAACCGGCTCATATATAACGGGTTAGTCGATGTGACGGTGACCTTACCATTTTCTTCAATTGCAGTAATGCGACAAGGTAAAAATAAGCCTACCCTTGGATCAATCGCAAGTGCGCGATAGAGAAAGCTGAAGTTACAAAAATAAATAATAACCTGTTTCTTGTTTTCTTTGCCGGCTTCGACTAATCCTTCATTCAGGTATTGTTGCCGGATAATACGGAAATTTTTACCTTCTACAGCCTTTTTAATATTCGCGACAGTTTCTTCAAGGGAGTTCGGTGATTCAAAAGAAATTAACGGGGTAACTTCTTTTTCGGGTTGCGCATTGACTGGTTCTTGATTTTCAAAAGAGCGTACAT
This sequence comes from Gammaproteobacteria bacterium, assembly GCA_029880425.1. Taxonomy (GTDB): domain Bacteria; phylum Pseudomonadota; class Gammaproteobacteria; order UBA6429; family Thiohalophilaceae; genus JAGLTQ01. Next base: position 1,648 of record JAOUOK010000035.1, on the reverse strand, counting down.
AAGTTACTACATCATCAATGTCTTGTTCAGATAAACCTTGTTTTAAATAGGAAAGCATCGGTGTACCTTCACGACCGTTCATTAACACGGTTTTAATCATCATATCGGGTGCAGAAGCCAGGAAGCCAGGATTATTTAATGCCGGTGCAATAATCGGTAAGTTGCGGGGGCGGGAGAATGTCACTCCCGTACCTTTTCCGCCTTCTCCGTTAGCGCCATGGCATGCCGCACATTTCCGGGCATAAAGTGTAGCGCCATTTTTTATGTTGCCATTTATTGTTTTGTTGGAATATTTAAAAGGTCTTCCCGGTGCCCAGGTACGAATATGTTTTATAATGGCTTTGACTTCATCGTCTGCGAGGTTGGTAAAGGCAGGCATAATGCGGCCAGGTCGTCCGAGGCGAATGCTTTTTTCCAGGTAATCATTGGTTACGCCATATTGAAAATCAGGTAAGGCTAACGGTACACCAACACCACCATGACCATTAGCGCCATGACAGGCCGAGCAGTGCGTTGAATAAAGTTTCTCACCGTTTTTATCGCTGGCGTATAAAGGTGAAATCGCTGATAGCAAAAAAGTACTTATGACAAAATAATATTTTAGAGACAATTTCATATCCTGTAATAAGATGAAATGATAATTACCAAACTGTACTATAAAAGTAGCATAAATAAATATCCTTGATTCATATCAACAAATACTAATATAGAAAAATGAAACCTTTTGCCGAGTCGTGTGAACAAAATAAGCAGCCTATTCTTGCGGTTTTGAAGCAGTATTTTGCAGATGTAGACACGGTGCTCGAAATTGGGAGTGGCACCGGTCAGCACGCTGTATTTTTTGCTGAACAGTTTCCCCACCTTCACTGGATTAGCAGTGACCAGGCAGAATACCATGCAGGCATCAAGGCATGGCTGGCTGACTCGGTTCAGAAAAATATCCAGAATATTCAGGGACCATTACTGCTGGATGTTAATCAACAAGACTGGCGAGTAGGGAAAATTGGCGCGGTATTCAGCGCCAATACGGTACATATTATGAGCTGGCCCAGTGTAGTGAATATGTTTGCAGGAATAGGTAGGGTGCTGGGAAAAGGAGGAGTATTTTGTTTATACGGCCCGTTTAACTATAACGGGCAATACAGCAGTGAAAGTAATGCACAATTTGATTGCTGGCTAAAACAGCGGGACCCTGTTAGCGGTATTCGTGATTTTGAGGCGTTACTAAACCTGGCGCAAAAAGCAGAAATGGAGTTGCTGTATGATCACGATATGCCTGCAAATAATCATATCTTAGTGTGGAAAAAACGATAACCCTGCCGTACTCATTGATATTTTGACGAACTGGATTTTTACATACCGCTACGCTAATAACAGAAATTTTTTAATTAAGAAAAAACACGGTTAATCCAGGCTGAAATAGCATCAATTTCTTCAACACAAACACTGTGTTCCATTTCGTATTTTTTGAATTCTGTCGGGTAACCGAGTTTGTTTAATGTTGCATGGGTATGTGCGGCAAGTGCAGGAGGAATAATCTGGTCGTAGTTGCCATGTGCTAAAAAGATGGGGGTTTGTATATTTGCATTATCCCTTTCAGCAGCAACAGAATCTTCGAGCGGCAAGTAAGTCGATAAGCCCATGATAC
>JAOUOK010000416.1 GCA_029880425.1 Gammaproteobacteria bacterium | reverse complement strand
ATCCAAAGATGTTTATGAAATTGTCAGTCGAAGTCTCGAGGATTAAGCGTAAAGTTTAGCTTTTAAACAGGGTTGATATATTAGGCTGTGGTCATTACTACCTGGCTTAAGTTTAAACCGCCACCTGATTACGGCCATTATTCTTGGCTTTATAGAGTGCGTTATCGGCCTGCTTGATAACATCATCGGCTTTAAGCAAATCTTGCGAACGTTCAGCGAGGCCAATACTGATGGTGATTTTTAAAGGCGTCGACTGTTTTTGATTTTTCTTATGCTTGCCATTTTCCTGCCTGGTTCTGGGTCGTTTTTTATTGCGTAGCATGAAAGGACTGTTAGCAACATTTTTACAAAGTTCATCGCAAAACAATTTTGCTTCGTGTAAATTTTTATTGGGAAACAGAACGGTAAATTCTTCCCCACCGTAGCGGAAAGCTTTACCACCACGAACCTGCCGTAACTGGCTGGCCAGTTTTTTTAATACCTGATCACCAATATCATGACCATATTTATCATTAAACTTTTTAAAATGATCAACATCAACCATGGCAATGCTATAGGTCCGGCCTAACGTAGAGATCATTTGTACTAATGCACGCCGTGATGGCAAGTTGGTTAATTCATCAAGATAGGCCAGTGAATAGGCATTAATGATGATGCTCATTAGCATCAATAAACCGGCAATGATTATGAATATGGTTGCCAGTTGTGGCTGTTGTGAAAAATGTACGGCCGTGGTTATTGCAATAAACGAAAAAAAGATTCCTGCAACCAGGATTGATGATGTCTGGATCAGGCGTACAAGGACTACAAGCCCGGTAATAACGAGGGCGAGTAATATAGGTTGTGAGATATGGGTCAGTTTAAACAGCTCATATTTAAACTGTGAGTAAGTTATGAACTCCTTCAGGAGTGGATAAGGATGTTCAAGTAGCCAGGAGATAGCATAAAGTTGTAAAGCCAGTATGAGAAAGCGCCTGACTCCGTATTGGTTTAAGATGCCTTTTTCCCTGGAAATAAAGTTAAACAGGTAATTAATGGGGATAAGGCTAACCAGTAGTAAATACGCCAGTTGCCTGTCAACTTTAAGCGCCGCATCCCATATGTAATTATCCAGTGCAATATAAATAATACTAAGTAAAAGAAATAAATTAAATTCCCGGCTATGGTGAAATATCCAGCTGAGAATCATACCCGTTAAAAATATAACAAACGGTAAGTAAGGAAAAATAAGGTTAAGTGTATGTGGTAAAGGTTTTGATAATTGAGGGATAAAAAAATAACTTGCCAGCAAAATTACAGCAGGAAATAAAGATACGCTAATAAGTTTTCTTATTTCGATAGCCACTAATGATTGTATTGTGTTTAACCTACACCAGTAGTTAGTGTAGGTATGTTATTTTACTGTGACAGGTTCTTTGCAAAATCTATCATTCGAGTTACAGATTTTAGCGCCTGTTGACGTACTGTTTCATTGACGAATATTTCATTATCTCCGTGCTCTAATGAGTCGGCAAGGTTTTGTAAGCCATTCATTGCCATCCAGCTGCAATGTGCACAGCTCATGCAAGTTGCACCTGCGCCACCGGTAGGGGCTTCGATAAACTTTTTACCACTGGCCGCTTGTTTCATTTTATAAAAAATACCGTTATCCGTTGCAACGATAAATGTATCGTTATCCATTTTAGTCGCTGCATTGATTAGTTGCGTGGTGGAGCCAACCACATCAGCTTGCTCGATAATATTTTCAGGTGATTCCGGGTGTACCAGCACTGCAGCAGTAGGGTGTTTTTGGCGAAGCTTATTGAGTGCGTTAGCTTTGAACTCATCATGAACAATACACGAGCCTTGCCATAACAACATGTCGGCACCGGTTTCTTTTTGAATATAGCTGCCCAAAAAGCGATCCGGGCCCCATAAAATTTTCTCACCTTTTTCTGCGAGATGCTTAATCACTTTTGTTGCAATACTTGAGGTGACTACCCAGTCTGCGCGGGCTTTAACTTCAGCGCTAGTATTGGCATAGACCACCACGGTTCGGTCCGGGTGGGCATCACAAAATTCACTAAATTTATCAATAGGGCAGCTCAAATCAAGTGAGCACTCAGCATTCAGGGTGGGCATTAAAATGCGTTTTTCGGGGGTCAGGATTTTTGCCGTTTCTCCCATAAAGCGTACACCAGCCACCATGAGAGTAGATGCAGGGTGTTCTTTACCAAAACGTGCCATATCCAGTGAATCTGAGACAAAACCACCCGTTTCCTCGGCTAATTGCTGTAGATCTGCATCGGTGTAATAGTGAGCCACCAGTACGGCATCTTTTTCTTTTAATAAGCTTTTGATTTTATTGATTAATTTTTGACGTTGTTGTTCAGGCACAGGTGCTGCTACCTGGGCATTACGTCCTAGCATACGAATCTGGCTGTCATCAATAATGGGGGGATTTACTGTGGCTGTATTCA
>JAOUOK010000034.1 GCA_029880425.1 Gammaproteobacteria bacterium | reverse complement strand
TGTCTTACCTAAAATAGATAATTTACCTTCGTTCTTTTAAAAAAAATATAAACCATCATTTTATATAATTGCTACAGCATAAATAATTTATTCTGTTTAACTACTTACATAGCTTTTAAGTTATTAATTATATAGTTAAATACTTATCAAGCAGCAAACTCTAAAAATAAACTTTCCATTTAATCTTTCAGCTACTATTACTATGTGTAATAGTAAGAATAAATATTTTTATATCGTGTAAGTATACTGAGATGAGGTGAGTTTATGAGTTGTTCACATTCTTCAGATTGCCCCCTATTTGCACAGTTCGCCATGGAGCCAGCATTGGCTGTGTGGAAACAGCATTATTGTGATGGCGACTTTTCAAAATGTGCACGTTTTCAGATGGGTTTAAAAGGTGAAACTATTCCGATTACACTCTTACCTAATGGGAAAATGATTGAAAAGAGACTTAAAAGCAAGGAAGAAATGGGAGGAACGGCTCTTTTTAATGCAATTTTAAAAGGTCGTGTTTCAATGGTTAAATCCATGTTTGCAGCGAAGATGACTTCTGGACAAATTACTTCATCCGATGGCTCAACACCTTTAATGGCTGCTGCTAGTGTGGGTAATATTGAAATAGTTAAATTTTTACTTGATGCAGGATGTAATCCTTTTAATAAAAATAAAGACGGGATTACAGCACTAATTGTTGCAGAAAAGAAAAACTTTCCTGACTGCGCAAAAGTGATTGAAGACTTTATGGATGCAAATCCGGATTTAATTAATAAAGTTGGTGAGATAAACGTTAAAGATGAAACACCTGTTGAAACCGAAGAAGAAGAAATAAAAGGTGTTGTAAGTTTATTAAAAAAACTAAATCCGTTTTCTCGTTAATAAGAGGGTTAGATTATGGAATATTGGTCATGGTGGCTAGGTGCATTAGCGTTAGGTTTATTTGCTGTTGTTTTCAGCCTGTTGACAGGTAAACCATTGGGAGTGTCAGGTAGCTGGTTGAGTATTGCCCGAAGAAAAGATGATGCACTGTTAAAAGCATCGGCAGATGTTCTTGATAGTGATCAGGACATGATAAAAGACGAGCTCATGTCAATGACAATGGCGGAATTTGGAAAAGATGTTCTTGATGTAAATCCACAACGAAGAGAAGGTGAAGCAAATGCAGAAGTAACTGAAAAATTTGAAATGAAGCAGGATTACACACACTGGACAGTGCATGTCTTATTTTTAGTGACAATGTTTTTTGGTTCCTATATAGCAAGTATTACAACAACTGATTTTTCATTAAGTTTTGAGTTAAGCACGATACATTCTGAGATTTTTGAAAATAATGGGGAAGCCTGGTTAGCTTTATTGTTTGGTGGAATGATGGTGGGCTTTGGTACACAAATGGCTGGTGGTTGTACTTCTGGTCATGGCTTAAGTGGTTGCGCTCAACTTATTCCTGCCAGTTTATTGTCAACGGTCATTTTCTTTGGTTGTGCAACATTACTAACTATTTTCATGAATTTTATGTCTTAAAAGGGCCAGATGTTATGTTTAGGAAATACTTAATCTATGGTTCACTTGGAACAGTAATGGGGTATATCCTTGCCCGTATGGGATTTGCTGATTACGATGAAATTAATAAAATGTTTGCATTTGTTGACGTCAGGCTGTTACTTAGCTTTGCCGGCTCTGTTGCTATTCTAATGCTCTTTGGGATCGTTTTCCGCGGTCGCTTTCCACGTCAGAATAAATTTGTTCAGCCTGGAACAATACCAGGCAGCATGTTATTTGGCTTTGGTTGGGCGGTAACAGGAGCCTGTCCCAGTCTTGTTTTTGTTCAGTTAGGTCAGGGTAAGTTACCCGCTATAATGACATTATTTGGAATATACATTGGTGTGGTTCTTTACCGAAAAATACATGCAAAATATTTCTTATGGGATGTCGGTTCATGCAGTAGCTCATAAGTTGTTTTCTATAATGATAAAAAAGGGACTAATAATACTATTAAGTCCCTTTTTTAATTTCTGTGTTGGGCAATATTTTAAATGAAATTATTTTTTAATATTACTTTGTATTTGATAAGCCGCATGGCAGCCAACACAGTTGTTCATTAGTGTCGCTAACTGTTGCAGGGTATGTTTTGGATCTCCAAGTTGTTCTGCATCGAGTGCAAGCAAATCAAACCTGGAATGTGTATCAAAGCCCAGTTTTTTGAATGCCAGTGGAAGTTTACCCATTAATGAGGCAGGAACAGCTTGCTGTGCCGCAGCTCCTACTTCACGTGCTGCTTTCACAATTTCTTTAAAGTCTTCGTTTGTTAGTGCCTGGTTAATTCTTTGCACGCTTGAAAGAAACATACGCATTTCGGTTAACACCAGGTCACGTTCAGCAGGTTCAAGTGTTAATGCCTGGCGGCCATCAGTTGCAGTTAAAGTTGAACCAGCAATCATAAATTTGTATCCCATCGCAATAACAATAAAAAGAAGAATTCCTGATATTGTCCATGAAATTTTGCATGTGTTCATTTTAGTTTCTCTCCTGGTATAAATATTATTTAGATATTATTTGTGATTTTCTCTTTGTTCTTTTTGGCAAGTGTGTAAGCAGCAAAAGCAAAACTAATCCATATAGTTGAACGTAAACTCATCGCAATAACGGTACGCATTTCATAACGGCCCCCCATTAAAATATGAATTCCAAATGCTACAAAAACGAGTAGGGTAGCAGCGGCAATTGAAATAGCCAGTTTTGTCGTCCATTGTTTATTAAGAAAAAAACCTACCCCAGCAACAATGTAGAAAAAGCCTGCAATGAAGTTAAACCAGACGACAAAGTTGACATAGTGACCGGCTGCCAGGCGGGCAGGGCCATCAAAGAAAATGACAGAGCCACCAGACTTTATTGTTAATACACCAAAAACAAATACGACAATACTAATAGGCCAGATCCATATTGAACGTTTTTGTATATCCATTTTAAATCCCTCTAAAGTATTTTATTACCTGACTATGCTTTCTTTAAGACAGGTTGCAGGAAGTTCCAAATAATCCCTGCTTCTTCTTCTAAAGAAAAATTAAACTCGTAAACTGACCAGCGTAAAACAAGTCCTTGAATTAAAGCCGCGATATAACGTGCTGTCTGATCAACATCAAGATCTTGCCGAAAAACACCTGTTTCCTGACCTTGTTGAAGAAGTTGAGTTACCCGGCTGATATAACGATTCATGACTTCCTGTAAGGAAGCTTTCAATTTAGGTGACTCCAGGTGCAGTAAATCTGAAAAAAGTACTTTTGGAATTGCACGGTGCTTGTTAATAAAGCTTAACTGTCGCTGTAGTAGTTTTCGCAGCTGCTCATCAGCTTGCTCATTTGGATTTAAACCTGAGCTAATGGCTTTAAACAGGTTTTCAGCAATCCAGCCAATAACAGCTGCGAAAATGGCATCACGGGATTTAAAGTGGCGAAAAATAGTCGGTTGCGCAATACCCACCTTGTTCGCGATTGCCTGGGTAGTTACTTTCTTAATGCCATATTCAGCAGTGAGCTCCATCGTGGCTTCTACGATTTCTTTTTGACGTTGTTCTTGTGGTTTTCCCATAGCTGTACGTTTGTGAGTAATTAATTGCTTTCATATCCTGGTGTATCTAGCTCTCGAAGTCAATTGAAAGATTAGTTGTAAAATTTTTGCTATAAATTTAAGTTAAAGATCAATATTTTTCTTAAATCAGTTGCAATATGCTGGTTTTTGTCAAAATTGACATTAACAACATTCGTATTCTGACAAAATTGACAAATTCCAGAATGAAGAATTTAAAAACCACATAAAATACAAAGACTTACTAGTTGGTATACACTTTGCAAACATAAAAAGTAAGTTTTATAGAGGAGTAAAACATGAGAAAGGTTTTCATCTTAATGCTATTTGCACTGAATATGATTTATTTTCATCAAGCTATGGCGGCATCACCAATTGATCAAACCATTATCTTCTATGCAGAAGTTGATGAAGGTAAGGATGGCGACAAAAAAAAGGATGGCAAGAAAAAAGATGGAGATGAGGGCGCTAAAGAAGAAGATTGTGAATAATTATAACTAAATATCGAAGTCAATTTTTATAAACTAAAAAACGGGAGTTATCTAAGTATGAAAAAGCTTAATATTGTGGTTAGTACGGCTTTAGCACTTGCGGTTGGTTTTTCAGCATCAGCAAATGCAGCCGACATGGCAGTTAAAATAAATAAACAGATTTCATCAGTAACGGTTAAACATAACGGTAAATCAGTTACCATCATGCGAGACCAAAACCAGAAAGCTGAAGTAATTAAAGCTTTCGCGAAAACTTCTCGTAAATGTCCTCCATTTTGTATTCAGCCTTCTACATTAGCACCGGGTGTAGAAACAATTGCTGAAGTTGAAGTGCTTGATTACTTAGATCGTTTACACAATAAGGGTGACAAAACAATTTTAGTGGTTGATTCTCGTACAGACAAATTTTGGAAAGCAGGCACCATCCCAGGCGCTGTAAGTATTCCATTTACTAAGCTAAGCCCGGCTAAAGGCGCTGATCCTCTTTCTATGAGTGATATCATGGAAGGCCAATTCAATGCTAAGTCACAAGAAGGTATCTGGGATTTTAGTAAAGCTAAAACTTTAGTGCTGTTCTGTAATGGTATGTGGTGTGGTCAGTCTCCAGCAAATATTAAACAGCTGTTAAAGATGGGTTACCCAGCACATAAAATCAAGTGGTACCGTGGAGGTATGCAAAACTGGTCAAACTTAGGTTTAACTACAATTTCAAATAAATAAAAACTATTTAAATTTAATCAGTAGTTTTAAAAGGTGCGGGAATATTCTCGCACCTTTTTTTATGCCTGCGATATAATATAAATCTAAATAGTATGAACATTAGATAAGCTGGTGAATAATAAAAGTAAAAGTTGTTAATATATGGAAAATAAAAAATACCTTGTTGTAGTAAATCCGCTCACTGCTAAGAGAGGGCAACGTTACTTAAATAAACTCAGTACCTCTCTTAAAGCTATAAAAATCAGCTATGATGTTTTTTATACGGAAGAAAATTCTCATCAAACAGAAAGGAAGTTATCTGAACTGGTTACAGGTTATTCGGATGTTGTCGCAATTGGTGGTGATGGCACCCTGAACATGTTATCTAATGTTTTAGCACATAAAAACATTCCTCTTGGTATTATTCCGTGTGGTACAGGGAATGATTTTTCCAGGCATATTTATAAAAAACATGATGATATTTTTAAAACGGTGACCCAGGAATACTCAATAAAAGTAGACCTGGGTAAATGCGAGCAGCGCTATTTTATCAATGTTCTTGGGGTGGGTTACGATGGCATGCTTGCGGAAAAAACCCGGGGTGATAAGAAGATCATGTTTCGTTCATTTTTTTATTTATGGAATGCGCTGAAATATTTACTGGTCTATAAAGAAAAAAATATTGAGATAATCTCTTCTTGTTTTCATAAGCATGATGAGACATTTATGGCAGCATTTGGTAACGGTACATTTTTCGGTAACGGTATGAATATAACGCCAAATGCGGATATCTCGGATGGCTTGCTTGATTGTTGTTGGGTCGGTAAGTTGGGATTTATTAAAAAATATTATTGTTTGATTAAGCTATATTCAGGAAAACATTTATATTCGAAAAATATAGAATATATTCAGGCTAAAGAGTTTGAAGTTAAGACAAAAGGATTGCCGATAGAAGCTGATGGTGAATTTATTGGCTACACACCAGCGCTTATTCAAAGTGAAGAAAAAGTATTATTACTTAAAGTTCCGGCTTAAGTTTTTTTAGTAAACGTTATCTCTTTCTAAATAACATTTTGAAGCGGGGCGTATAAATTACTCCCAGGAGAATACCTGCAACCAGGCCAACTGTATGCGCCATATTAGCAATATTTCCAACCAGTCCTAGCCAGCAAATAACAAACCAGGCCAGCATCATGATGGCAATATTCTGATTTAAGCCTATAGCAGCATGGGGATTAAATTTCCCCTGTACCCAGATATAACCCAGTAGTCCATAAACAACGCCAGACATACCGCCAAACAAGGGGCCACTCCATGCGAGTTCTGCCAGGTTTGAAGAAAGTGCAATAATAACAACCAGGATAGCCATACGTTTTATACTGTAGTGTTGCTCTATCGCGCTACCCAGCTGGTAAAGCCAGACCATATTAAATACGATGTGAAGAATACCAAAATGAATAATAATTGGTGTGAATAGCCGCCATAGCTGGCCATCCATAACCTCGGATAAGCCCCGGGTGTATTCTGAAATTAAGAGAAAATGTATAAACTGGAAGTTATTACCAAAGTTAGAAACAAGACTTACCAGGATGCTTAATATCAGCAGGCTGGCGGTGATCGGGCTGTAGCGAACCCATATTTTAAACTGTTCAAATCCAGTCATATTCTTTACTAATTTAGTTCACTTTATTTGCATGTATTACGCAAGGGCTTTTAATCGTGTATGGTAGGTACTGGCTTAGTTTAATATAAATCAATACTTCTTTAATATATATAATTGTAAGGCAGTTATGGTTAAAGGCTATGTGAAAAAACTGATTATCCTGGCATTACTGATAACTGCCGGGTTGTTATTGCAGGTCTTTGGATTATTTGATGTTGAGAAAATACTGCTGTTCGCCCGCGGTTATGCGGATCACTGGTGGCTGGTCGTTATCCTGATCCTGGCGCAAACTGTTTTATTTACCTTCGCCCTGGCCGGCTCTCTGTTTCTCTGGGTAGCTGCACCTTTATATCCGCCACTTTTATCAACATTTATTCTTGCCACTGGCGCAGCACTGGGCGGGACAACTGCATACTTTTTTTCTCGCAATATGACCGATGAATGGACGCGCCGAATAGAAAATTCGCATGCCTATAAAATTTTGCATGAACAGGACAATTTTTTCACCTTGTTTGCTTTACGTGTCTTTCCCGCTTTCCCCCATGCCCTGGTGAATTATAGTTCGGGTATTCTGAAGGTTAAGTTAAGCCACTTTATCCCAGCTGCATTTTTAGGTGTCGGGATTAAATCCTATGTATATTCAAATATTATTTATAACGCGGCGTCGACTTTATCGTTTGAAGAGTTATTAAATTTAAAGACCTTTGGTCCATTACTCTTACTATCCGTCTTAACCCTGGCAGGTGTTTATCTAAAGTACCGCTTTTCGAAAAGATAAGAATAACCCTGTATTTCACTTATTTTGATCAAGAGCAGTGTGCAAAACAGAATTTTTTGCTATACCTAATCAGTTAAAGACAAACTGATAGGGAGGTTCTGTTATGAAAAATCAAATTCGAAACATCCTGTTAATCAGTACCCTGGCTTTTGGAATTCCTGGTACTTCAACATTTGCTCAACAACAGGTTTATGGCTATCAACTCATGACTGAGCAAGAGCGAATAGAACACCGCACTAAAATGCAGAGTATGAAAACTGCAGAAGAACGAGAGCAATATAGAATGGAGCATCATCGAAAAATGCAGGAACGGGCTAAGCAACAGGGTATTACTTTACCCGACTATCCTCCTATGCCTGGAATGGGCGGCGGTCGGGGAATGGGTGAAAACCCGGGTGGAGGAAGAGGACGTAAGTAATATTTAAATAACAAAATAAAGGGGCTTTCAGCCCCTTTATTGACTGCGTAAAGTTACTTGTTTTTATACAACAGTTTAACTAACTGTAGCATGCATGATTTTTCATAGGATCTTAATAGTGTATTTGAGTTATATTTTAGTTTTGTAATATACGTTTACTCAAAATATGCCAGACAGAAAATAGCTTAAAAAATTAAAAAGAGTTATTTGTTTGGGAATTTAATACCTTTAAGTATCTCACTTTTTTCACCACGTATGGCTTTTAATAATTCTATCCGGGCAACAGAATGTTCAAGTCCTTGAGCTACAAGATAATTAAGTAATTCTCCGAACTTTTTTCGTCGTTTTTCTGCTGCCGATGTATTTTCTCGTCGATCACCAAAAAAATTCATTAATGTAGAGCCGCAGCTACAATTTCTGTAGAGCTCAACGATGGGAAGATCGTCATCATCATATGACTGTTTAAGACCATTATGATTATTTATCGTAGTTGTATCATTAATAAAGTCCTCTTCATTATTATATATTTTTCCACACATAGTACATTTTTTGGGGAATGCCGAGTCAACTATTGATTTAAGTCCGGAAAAAAAATTTTCGTTTGAAGAATGCATTATCTATAAATATATTATTTGAATTGGGTTTATAAAAGAAAATGTTGTTTAAGTTGCTATTCTAATGGGGTATTCAGGGCTGACTTAAATATCATTTCTAAATATAAACTACATGAATAAACTGGTTTATTCATCTCAGTTAACAAAAGTTTACAGTCGTTGGTAATAAATATTAGATATAACAGTAAATGGAGTATGGTTTTACTAAAAATAAATATGCAAATGCCGATAATTTTATAGGCATTGTATTGTGTTGAAATAACTTACTTATGGTGCGGGTTGAAGATAGTTGCGGTTCATAAATAGAATAATTTTATTATAAAAATACTGGGCTATTTAGCTATAGGGTGATCATTGTAATGGAAGAACTGAATAATAAACGAACACTGCTGGTTGTTGATGATGAGGAAAATATCCTGTCGTCCTTAACACGGTTGTTTCGTAGAGAAGGGTATAAGATTTTACGCGGAAACAGTGGTCAGGAAGGGCTTGATATCTTAGAGGAAAACAACGTTGGTGTAATTATTTCAGATCAAAGAATGCCGGAAATGACCGGGGTTGAATTTCTAAGCAAGGTTAAACTAAAACATCCAGATATTATACGAATAGTTCTTAGTGGCTACACCGATTTAAAATCAATTACTGATGCAATAAATGAAGGCGCAATATACAAGTTTTTAACTAAGCCATGGGATGATGAACTGATAAAAAAAAATGTCTTAGAAGCATTTGAGCTCCATGAAATGAAACTGGAGAATAAGATGCTAAATGAAGAATTAAAAGTTGCTTATGAATCCTTGGAGAAGGTTAATAAGTCACTTTACCAAAATGTAGAAATAAAAACTGAAGAAGCAGAACTTAATTTGCGAGTTTTAACTATTGCCCAGGAAGTACTTGAAAATATGCCTGCAGGGATTATCGGGATTGCAGATGATGGGGTAATTGCAATTACAAATAAATTAACGGATCAATGGATTTCTAATGGTGGTGCTTCAATTGTTGGTATCTCTGTAGAGCATGGATTACCCCCCGTAATGTTTGATTTGTATAAAAAGTATTTGAAAAACAGTGAATCACAGTATGAGTTATTAACGCTGCCTGATTCAATACAATTAGAAGTACGGTGCAGTAAGTTAGGGAAATATTCAGACTCAGATGGAACAATTCTTGTTTTAACAGAAGCTAAATAAAACAAAAGGTAAGTATGAACGAGAAAATGAAGAAAAAGGTAGAAGAAGGCTTAAGCCAGGTTAAAGCTTTTCCGCAAGTCGTACATAATG
>JAOUOK010000414.1 GCA_029880425.1 Gammaproteobacteria bacterium | reverse complement strand
TAAATTGCTAAATCCCTTTAGTATCACTCACAAAATTACTTGTAATTAAAGCCAGAAAATTATAATGGATATTGGCCTGATATAAATATGAATAAAGTCGATGTAATTATAATCGGTGCAAGTGCCTCAGGCCTGATGTGTGCAATCGAAGCAGGTAAGCGTGGACGCGATGTTGTGGTGCTTGACCATGCAAATAAAGCCGGGAAAAAAATTCTTATGTCCGGTGGTGGCCGCTGTAACTTCACCAATTATGATGTATCGAGTGAAAACTATACTTCCCATAATCCGCACTTTGTAAAATCTGCATTAAGTCGTTTCACCCAGTGGGATATTATTGCCATGGTTGAGGCGTACAAGATTCCTTACCATGAGCGCGAACATGGCCAGTTATTTTGTGATAACAGTTCCCGTGACATTCTTAACTTGTTATTAAATGAATGCGAGAAAGTCAAAACAGACATTCAGCTTAAAACTGAAATTCTTAATATTGAGAAAAAAGCCGATCATCACTACCGGGTTAATACCGATAAAGAAGATTACCATTGCCAGTCACTTGTCATTGCCTCCGGCGGGTTATCCATTCCCAAGATGGGTGCCAGTCCCTTTGGTTATAAAGTTGCCGAACAATTTAATATAAAAGTCTGGCCAACCTCGGCGGGCCTGGTTCCGTTTACCTTGCATAAAGAGGATAAAGAAACATTATCTGATTTATCCGGCATTGCAATAAACAGTATTGTCACTTCAAAAAGAAAAAGTTTTCGTGAGAATATTTTATTTACCCATCGAGGTTTAAGTGGCCCGGCAATTTTGCAAATATCTTCGTACTGGTCAGCCGGGGAAGAAATAGAAATGAACCTGTTACCGGATAACGATCTGCTTGAAGACCTGCAAAAAGCAGCAAAAGAACAACCGCAAATTAAACTTAAAACACTGTTATATAAATTACTGCCGAAGCGGTTAATTAATGTATTTATAAAAGCTGAACTACTGGATAAAACCTTGCAGGAAATCTCGCATAAGCAATTTTTGCAGGTCGTTACATCACTACAAAGCTGGAGCATTAAACCTAACGGCACAGAAGGCTACCGCACCGCGGAAGTCACGCTCGGGGGAGTCGATTGCAACGCCCTTTCATCAAAAACGATGGAGTGCCAGGCCGTTCCAGGTCTTTATTTCATTGGTGAAGTCATGGATATCACCGGCTGGTTGGGGGGCTATAACTTTCAATGGGCCTGGTCTTCTGGCTGGTGCGCCGGCCAGCACGTCTAATTTTTCATTTTTAGGCAGGCAAAATACTGTATAATTTGCCTTCAATTTTTACCCTTAATTTACATGGTTATTTTCCGATGAAATGGTTTTTTAAAATATTTTTCAAAACAATCCGCTTAATCGTTGGACCAATTGTTTTACTCGTTGACAAGCTCACCACACCCCGTGGAATCAAGCGCCCTGCAGAAGAGCAACAGAAAGTGGACCAGGAAGCTAAAAACTTCATTCTCTACCAGTTTAAAACCTGCCCGTTTTGTATCAAGGTCAAACGTAATAACAAACGTTTATCACTCAACATTGAAACACGTGATGCCCAGCATAACCCTGTGCACCGTGACGAACTGTTACAGGGTGGTGGACAAGTTAAAGTTCCTTGCCTGCGTATTATTGACAACAACGGCAACGATCAATGGATGTATGAATCTGATGAAATCATGAAATACTTGACTGATCGTTTTGCAGCTTAATAATGCCTGAAGATGCTGATGTCTTTACAGAACTACAATCTGATCCCAGGTTACTTTTAAAACTCGCCCAGTACCGTATGCCTTTCGGCAAATACGCGAACCGCTTACTGATTGATCTACCAGAACCTTACGTAGTCTGGTTTGCCAATAAGGGGTTTCCTGAAGGTGAGCTTGGAAAGATGATGGCAATTATTCACGAGGTAAAAGTTAACGGGCTGGAATATTTATTCGAGCCATTACGAAACAATAACTAAGCAAGTAATAAAAAAACATGGGAACAGGGTGTTCGCAGGGGGAAAAGATTGTTTACCCCGTGAACCCCGCGGTTAAATCTTTTTATTTTTAAGCACGCGACATAAACTTGGCATTAGTGGTATTCACTTTTATTTCTTCACCAGGTTCTAAGTATTCCGGAACCTGAACTTCCAGGCCTGAAGATAAAATAGCCGGCTTGGTTCTGCCTGTTGCCGTTGCCCCCTTAATTCCTGGCGCAGTTTCAGTAATGGTCAACACCACCGACTGGGGTAACTCGATACCCAAAATCACGTCATCCATAATCAGGGCAAAGATACCCTCTAACCCCTCCGTTAAGTAAGGCACAGATTCTTCAATTTCATCCCTGTTCAGGCTGTACTGACTGTAGTCTTCTGAATTCATAAAGGTGTAAGCATCACCATCTATATAAGAAAATTGTACCTGCACACGGACACAATCTGCATCCTTAAGCATG
>JAOUOK010000415.1 GCA_029880425.1 Gammaproteobacteria bacterium | reverse complement strand
CCTCTAACCCCTCCGTTAAGTAAGGCACAGAGTCTTCAATTTCATCCCTGTTCAGGCTGTACTGACTGTAGTCTTCTGAATTCATAAAGGTGTAAGCATCACCATCTATATAAGAAAATTGTACCTGCACACGGACACAATCTGCATCCTTAAGCATGTCATCACCTTTATAAGACTCATCGAGTTTCTGCCCGGTTTTTAAATTGTTAAAACGAACCTTGTAAAGTGTTGAGGCACCACGTGAAGAAGGACTCTTTGCATCGACTTGCTTTACGGCATAGGGCTGGCCATCAATCTCAATTACCATACCACTTTTCAATTCACTTGCTTTAGGCACTGTCTTATCCTGAATTAATTAAAACTATATTATAACCTTTTAATATAACACTGTATCTACCTTATTAGCGCAATCATACACAGCCATATCATCCTTGGTTTCAGTGCTTTTTATCTTGCTCTCTATATAACGGTAGAATATTTCCGTGATGGGTTAGACTGACCAATTACGCTGATACTCTGCGGTTTTATACTTAGGAGTATGGATTATGCAGCAATCCATTTAAAACGAAAATTTAATATTTTATGCCAGGTAACGACAGCGAGTTCAAGTGCTACCAGTTATTTGAATTGAATCACAAAGAGCAATTTCTATCCAGAAAGTACTGCCCTTACCCGGGACACTATTCACCCCAATATTGCCACCCATAAGCTCAACAAGGTACTTGGTAATAACAAGACCAATTCCAGCACCACCAATACTCTCAGTCTTGTTCATTCTTTCAAAAGAAACAAATAGCTTGCCTAGTTCTTTTTCTGTTAAACCTTCCCCGGTATCTGTAACGGAAATACGCAATAAATTATTTGCAGATATTTCTGAAGTTAAAGTAATCTTTCCGTCCTTACAGTTATATTTCACTGCATTAGATAAAAGGTTTAAAAGTATTTGTTTAAGGCGGATAAAATCGGCTTTCACAATATAACTTTCATCTACCGCGTTAATAAATTCCAGGTTTAATGTTTTAAGTTGTGGAGCAATCAGTGAAGCACATTCTTTGATAACATCATCAACTGACACAGCTGTTAACGTGACGTTCATTTTTCCAGCTTCAATTCTTGACAAGTCCAGCAATTCATTTATAAGGCTCATCAAATGTTCACCCGCTTTCATGATTTCCTTAACGTTATCCTTCTGTATTTCGCTAAACCCTTCTGAATTCATATCCAGCATTTGTCCAAATCCCAGCACTGCATTCATGGGTGTACGCAGCTCATGACTCATGCGTGATAAAAACTGTGATTTAAACTCGTTTGCAAGATTGGCCTCATTACGAGCAATAGTTAAAACACGTTTTGATTCTTTAAGTTTATTAACATACCGCGCTTTTGAATGCATATAAAATGACAACACCAGCGTAAAAAATAACCCGCCAAAAAATGTTGCCCATGATTCCCAGTAGCTTTGTTGCTTTAAATAATTACCTGTAGGTGTGAAATGAAACACCCATTCGCGTCCAAGAACATTTACGACTTCTTGCCAATGTAAACCCTTTATTCGTTCGTGATAATCTTCTGCGGTAGGTTCAAATTTTATAGTGCGTGTTCTTGATGAAAAAAAATGAAAAAACTCTTCTTTTTTCTCTGCCGATAGGTCAGATAACCATATATCTATACCAACGGGTTTTATGTTTTCAAGCGCATGTTCCATCCAGTTTTCAAACTGGAATATACCTACTGCCAGACCTTTAAAGTGATTGCGGCGCGCAGAAATTGTATTAAGCTGTTTACCCTTTTCATACACAGCCTTAAATAATAAATATCCTTTCTTATTAGTCTGAATCAGTTTAATTGACTCGGTAATAACCGCATTACCCGTGTCTCTTGCCCTGTTTATAGCGTCTAAGCGTGTCTTGTTTGAAGCAATATTAAAGCCCATTACTTTAATATTTTCAGCTTGTGGTTCAATATAGTTAACAATGATATAGCTGTCTTTATCTGGTGCTATATTCAATTTTCCATTATCATTTAATTCAGTAAATTGAAAATCAACCATACCATCCCTGCGTATATCATTTCTAACTTCTTGCCGCTGTTCATGCCTAATAAGCGGGTTCCATGAAAGTCCCTGGACAGTATGATGCGGAGCTAAGGCATCCATTGTGAATACACGAAACTCTTCACGAGTAACCCGTTCAGATGAATTAAAAAGACGAACAATAGAACTGACAATTTCTTCGTGACGAATAATATCCAGCTTAAATAGGGCCAGGCGATTCTGTGCTTTTTGTTCAAAAATTTGCTGAATTTCAGACTGTTTCCAATCACGTAAAAATAGTGAAAGAAAAAGCGATAAAGTAATACCCGCTGCAAATATAATGACCGGACCAGGCGATAGTTTCATAGGAGTTTTTTAATTAATTATTTAGCTATAAAATTTTACGTATACGCATGTATACCTATCGGCTAAAA
>JAOUOK010000413.1 GCA_029880425.1 Gammaproteobacteria bacterium | reverse complement strand
TGCCATAGCGCCTTGTGCCATCAATTACTGCAATTTCAATATCACGACCCAGCGCATAATGTTGTAGTCCATCATCGCTAATAATTACATTACAATCAGTATACTTAAGTAATGCCTTTGCTGATGCCACACGGTCAGGTCCAACCGCCATCGGACAACGTGTACGACGCGCGATAAGTATGGCTTCATCCCCGACCATGGTTGGATCGCCATCCCAGCGCACCTGTTGTGGCCAGGTGCGTGCTTTTCCGCCATAGCCACGACTGATTATACCTGGCCGGTAATCATGTTCTTTTAACAGGTTTGCCAGTTCAATAACTAACGGTGTCTTACCCGTGCCGCCTACAGTCAAATTACCGACGATGATGACAGGAACATCAAGTTGTGAGGTTCTTAAAATTTTAAGACGATAAAGAAATCGTCTCAACAGTACCATGATGCAAAACAACCACGACAAGGGCAACAAAACAATTGTTAAATTACTTTTGCTATACCATGATTTTTGTATTTTTTTTATAAACATATTTAATTGTAAAGCTGTATGTTAGTAGCTTAACCTGTTATTCACTTTTAAACTGCATCGCATGTAATGCTGCATAATGACCATTTTTATCAATTAAATCTTTATGCTTTCCAACCTCAACAATCTTTCCTTTATCTAGAACGACAATTTTATCTGCACCTTCAATTGTTGACAATCGATGCGCAATCACCAGGGTTGTACGTGTTTTTATCAGTTCATCAAGTGCAGCCTGAATATATCGTTCTGACTCAGTGTCCAGTGCAGAAGTGGCTTCATCTAAAATTAAAATTGGTGCATTCTTAAAAATAGCCCGGGCAATCGCAATTCGTTGTCTCTGCCCCCCTGACAATAACACGCCATCTTCACCTACAATGGTATCCAGTCCATTCGGTAAATTATCAATAAATTCTAACGCATTGGCAGCCTTAGCAGCGTTCCTGATTTTTTCATTATCGACATTTTCAAGATCACTGTATGCAATATTATGTCCGACAGTGTCATTAAAGAGGGTTACGTTCTGGTTAACCAGTGCAATGTGACTTCTTAAGTTATTAAGTGATAATGATTCTATTTCACAACCATCAACATTTATTGTACCGCTTGTTTTGTCATAAAAACGGGCCAGTAAACTAACCAGTGTTGATTTGCCTGCTCCGGATCGCCCGACAAAAGCGACCGTTTCACCAGCACTGATACTTAAAGTAATACCCGATAACACCGTCTCATCAGTTTCAGTATAGGAAAAGTTAACGTCTTTAAATTCAACATCACCTTTTACTTTTAATAATTCTTTTACACCCTGATCTTTTTCTTCTTCAAGATCAACAAATGTAAATACGCTTTCTGCAGCCGCAATTCCTTTTTGCAACGTCATATTAATGGTAGTTAAACGCTTGGCATGTTGCAGTAACATCACCATTCCCATTAAAAATGCTACAAACTTCCCTGCTGTCATATCAGGCATTATTTCAGGAGAGGTCGCCATGTAAATCATAATTGCAAAGGCAACCGCAACAATAAGCTGAATAGTTGGGTTACTAATAGCATTGGTCGCTACCAGTTTAAGATGTTGGCGCCGATTATACTCATTGGTCTTTAAAAAACGCTCCCTTTCAAACTCCTGACCACCAAAAATTTTAATTTCCTGGTTTGCTTTTATTGATTCTTCGGTAATATCGGTTACACCGCCCATAGAGTCCTGTATCCGCTTACCAATAATGCGAAAGCGTTTACTAATCGCATAAACAAGTGCTGCTACAAAAGGTGTGATAACAAACAAGATAATGGTCAATAGCGGGTTTTTATATAACATCCAGATAAGTAAACCTATTACGGTAATACCATCACGGATTAACACCAGGATCACACCTGACGTTGCTGCCGCTAATTGTTCAATGTCATAAACCATTTTTGATAAAATGGATCCTGAGGATGTAACATCGTAGTACTTGTTAGGTAAGACGATTATTTTATCAAATACCTGTTTGCGTAAGTCCCGTATCACGTTTCGTGCAATCATGGCCATGCCGTATTCAGATAAAAATGTACCAACAATACGGACAGTAAAAATCAAGACTAACAGGATAGGAACCCAGAACAGTGCTTCTGGATCCTTTTCAACAAAGCCTCCATCCATCATAGGCTCTAAGATTTGGGCAAAAGAAACTTCGGTACCGGCATAGATCATCATGCCAATAATCGCAAAAATAAAAATCTTCCAATAAGGTAATGAAAATTTTAATAAACGACGATAGACTATGACTGCATCATGTTTTTGATCTTCAGCAGTCATTTTATTTCTGCTTTACTTGCTTGGTTGCAAAGGTTAAATGTACCAGGCCAAGCTGACGAGCCGCATCCATTGCCCTGACGACGGCTTGATGCGGAGTCATCTTATCAGCACTTATAATAAGTTTAGGTTCTTTAGCATCAGCACGGGTCAGAGTGATCGCCTGTTTAAGCGTTTT
>JAOUOK010000412.1 GCA_029880425.1 Gammaproteobacteria bacterium | reverse complement strand
TGGTATCAATAGTGGTGATAGCAACAAGGGTGAAATCAGCGACCTGCAGAAAAAAATACTTTGCGATCCGCAAACCTCCGGTGGCCTGTTAGTGGCGGTGGACAAGAACCACAGCAATGATTTTATCGCGTTTGCACAAAGCTTAGAGTTGAACTTAAAACCCCTGGGTGAACTGGTAGAAAAAAATTCTGCATCACCGCTTATTACAGTAACCTGACCTTATGGATAAAAACAAAGACACGATTGAGCTACCCCAAACCGATGATTACCGAGGCTTGTTTTTAAATGACACGCCGTTGCTCGATGTCCGTGCCCCGGTTGAATTTAACCAGGGTGCCTTCCCGTTAACTGAAAACGTACCGCTTATCAACGATGCGGAAAGAGAATCCATTGGCAAACAGTATAAACATCTTGGCCAGGATGAAGCGGTTAAACTCGGTCACAAGTTAGTCCAGGGCGAAGTCAAATCGCAGCGCGTAGAAAAATGGGAACAGTTTGTTGAAAAAAATCCTGACGGCATACTCTATTGTTTTCGCGGCGGTATGCGCTCAAAAATTTCACAACAATGGATCTATGAAAAAACCGGTGTCATTTATCCGCGGGTAAAAGGTGGCTACAAGGCCATGCGACGTTTTTTAATTGATGAACTTGAAAAATCCACACAACAAATTGAAGCCATCACACTCGGCGGAAGAACCGGCACAGGTAAAACGATACTGCTTCACACGCTAAAACAACATCTTGATCTCGAAGGTATCTTTAACCACCGCGGTTCCGTTTTTGGCAAACATGTCACCGCGCAACCCACGCAGATTGATATTGAAAATACCCTGTCGATAACCCTGCTTAAATTGTTACAGCTCGGCTATACCAACCTTGTGCTTGAAGATGAAGGTGGCAAGATTGGCTCGCGCAGGGTGCCCGAATGCCTGCTACAAAAAATGCAGCAAACACCGATCGTAATGTTAGAAGCCAGCATTGAAGAACGCATTGATAACATCTTCCAGGAATATATCATCGAGGCCCTCGCAGAATACCAGGCCTATTATAATATAGAACAAGGCTTCACCCACTGGAGCGACCAGCTGCATGAAGCCATTGATAAGATCCAGCGCCGACTCGGTGGCGTACGTCATAAAAAAATCAAGGCACTATTAGTAGACGCGATTGAACAACATCAATCCGGTAACACAGCGGCACATAAAGAATGGATAAAAGAATTACTCGTTGATTATTACGACCCGATGTACGATTACCAGTTAAGCAAAAACCAGCAGCGTATTGTTTTCAAGGGAAACAGGAACGAAGTAGCAGACTACCTGGCAACTAAATACCAGGTGCGCTGATCAGGTGAGCTGATAGCAACATAATGCTATTAAATTATTTATATGGTTTGAAAAAGTCGTGCTTGAGAGGAAAAAAGATGGAGACAGAAAACATGGATTTCATCTCTATGTGAAAGATCATGCTCTGCCCCCGTATACTTATTTATTTTTATTACCCTTGTTATTTCCTTTACCCTGACCTTTGTTATTTCCTTTTCCCTGGCCTTTATTTTTATTCTTCTTATTCATCTTCTCTTCTTTACCTGAAGCCCTGGAATTCAAGTCATGCCCCTGTTTAAGTGCATGAAATTCAGGTGAACCAGGTTTAATACCCAGTTGCTTCGCCATTACACCCCAGCCTCGATCTTTGCTTGAGTTATACTGATCAATGACGGTGTTTGTATTGTTACCGGATAACTCACCCAGCTTTAATACCATGTAAGCATCAGAATGATTTTTTACGTTAGATAAAACCGTCTTAACCTCGGCATCACCAATTTTAAATCGAGAAGCCAGTTTCAAGGCATAACCACGTGGATCAGCCTTAGCAGACACCTCTAGATCTTTAAGCCAATCAAATTGCCCGGCAAAAGCATTACCTGAAAAACCTGCTGTAAAAAAACAAAAGCACAGAACAAATTTTATTCGTGACATGGTGAGTCCTCATTAAATTAAATTTATTTTATTTTTAAGATTAATATTATAGATGAAAATTAAAGCACTTTGCCCCGTTAATGTCTTTAATTTTGATACGCGACACATTCCTGGCGTGAGATTTCTTAGCCGTAAGCTGTTAGCACCATTACCTGGTTGTAAAATTAAGAGGAACAACTCATATGCGACACGCCGGCAAGCTCTCTGAACTCAACCGGTTTTAATCGATAATATTTCTCTTCCACTTCTTTCGTCTGTTCATCATAGGGTTGTGTCATGATGTCCTGCAGTTCATGAATAAGGTCGTAGTTCCCCGTCGCGGCTTGCTGATAAGCCGGCGCTAAAAACCATTCACGTAAAATGTATTTTGGATTTACGCGTTTCATATCATCACTTGTACTTGTGACAAGCGATTGCCATTTTGTTAACCAAGCAGTCCAACGTGTCACTAGTGCTTCATTTAATTCACTGTAAAAACTTTTCTTTAGTAGAGTTATGTCGGGCGGCGCAATGTCACCGGGAAGGGACGAG
>JAOUOK010000411.1 GCA_029880425.1 Gammaproteobacteria bacterium | reverse complement strand
CATCTTTAAAGCGGACTTTCTCAACACGATCTTTACCGATAATCGATTCAGTTTGTGCTTGCATTAAGAAATGTAAACCACGTTCTTCGAGAGATTCTTTCAGCATTGCCGCAGCAGGGCCGTCTAGTTGACGCTCCATCAGTTTGTCCATTAAGTGTACAACTGTAACGCTCATGCCCTGTTGCATTAAGCCATTTGCCGCTTCAAGACCGAGTAAACCACCCCCGATCACCACGGCATGTTTATGTTCTTTTGCAGCAGCCATCATGCTATCGACATCTTTAATGTCACGGAATGCAATGACACCTTCAAGGTCATTGCCAGGAACGGGAATAATGAAAGGATCAGAACCTGTTGCAATTAATAAACGATCGTAAGGCTCTTCAGTACCATCAGCCGCGATAACTTTACGGTTAACACGATCGATCGATGCCACTTCAACACCTTTATGTAGTTTTACCGCGTTATCAACATACCACTGCTCATCATTAAGCATGATTTCATCAATTGTCTTATCACCGGCTAAAACAGGTGACAACATGATACGGTTGTAGTTTCCATATGGCTCTGCACCAAATACTGTAATGTCATAAGCAAGAGGGTCGATTTTTAACAATTCTTCGACAGTACGAATGCCTGCCATCCCATTACCAATTACAACCAGTTTTTCTTTCATCCTAAGCTCCAAACTTTATATCCAAAATAGTCAGGTTGGTTTACCTGATTTACTGACATCCTATAGAGCAACATGCGTGCCAGCATATTAGAAACACCTAAAATTCCAACTAACATGTTGTATTTATTGTTATTTTTTCTTATCAGGGTTAAATGTGGGGACTTTCAGGCAGGTATAACTGTGCACAGCACTGGTGCACAAATTTGATGCTTTGCTCCCTTTTCAAGCATAAGGTTGAAGCAAAACAGAATTAGGAGTGCCATCCATGGCAAGATTGCTAATAAGCTTGCAGAATCCAACTGCATGCATCGGGACCAGTTAATATTTTAGGCGACTTTATCCTCGGGTTTACGTTGACGCTCATAGAGGAATTTAAGCACTGCTGCCCGGTATTCATTGTACTGAGCATCATTGGCTAAAGTGACACGGTTACGTGGTTTAGGTAAATCCACTTCGAGTATTTCACCAATCGTAGCCGCAGGCCCATTTGTCATCATAACAATGCGATCAGACAATAATACGGCTTCATCCACATCATGAGTTATCATGATCACGGTATTATTTAAACGTTGCTGGATTTCAATTAATGAATCCTGCATATGTGCACGTGTTAATGCATCTAATGCACCAAAAGGTTCATCCATTAACAAAACTTTTGGTTCCATCGCCAATGCACGAGCGATCCCAACGCGTTGTTTCATCCCCCCCGAGATTTCGCTGGGACGCTTGTGCATTGCGTGGTCCATGTGAACAAGGTGCAGGTTATGTTCAATCCATTGTTTCATTTCTTCTTTGGATTTTTTACCTTTGAAAACCTGCTTTACTGCTAACTCGACATTTTCATACGCAGTTAACCAGGGTAAGAGTGAATGGTTCTGAAACACCACGGCACGATCTGGGCCGGGTTCATTAACTTCCTTACCATCAAGAATAACCCCGCCTTCCGTTGCCTGGTATAAACCAGCAACAATATTCAGGACAGTTGACTTACCACAACCTGAGTGTCCAATTAATGAAACAAACTCTCCTTCTTTTATCGACAGGTCAACACCATCTAATGCTTTAAAGGGCCCTGATGGCGTTGGAAACTCAATGGATACCTGGCTAATCTCTAAATGTTTTTTACTCATTATTTTCTCCAAAATTTTTCTCATGATAGATATGCTTAAATATTCTATAGACTTAGCGAAGTACCGCGTTTTTGTCCCACGACACACTTCGTTGAAGCCTTAACATAAATTGATCGAGGATATATCCTATTAGACCAATCGCAACAACAGCCACCATAATTCTAGCCAGAGAATTAGAACTACCATTTTGGAATTCATCCCAAACAAATTTTCCAAGCCCTGGATTTTGCGCCAGCATTTCTGCCGCAATAAGTACCATCCAGCCAATACCAAATGAAACACGTAAACCTGCAAACATCATAGGTACTGAAGCGGGTAAAACAATTTTAGTTACATGAGTAAACCAGTTTAAACGTAATACTCGGCTAACGTTTAGTAAGTCCTTATCCATAGATGAAACACCTACTGTGGTATTAATAATCGTTGGCCATAAACTACATAACATTACGGTTATAGCTGAGTTTACAAATGATTTAGAGAACATAGGATCATCTGCAACATAAACAGCACTGACAATAATTGTTACTATAGGCAACCATGCCAACGGTGAAACAGGCTTAAATGTTTGAATCAATGGATTTAACGCGTTATATAAAACAGGGCTAAGACCACATATGATACCAACGGGTATAGCAATTAACGATGCAATAATAAAACCGGTCATGACTGTTATTATACTTGTCAGGATCTGGTCAAAAAATGTTGATTTCCAC
>JAOUOK010000410.1 GCA_029880425.1 Gammaproteobacteria bacterium | reverse complement strand
ACTCGTATCGTTGCTACATATAAAATGGGTAACATGCAACTAGGTTTACTTTCTCAGTCTGGTGTTGAAAAAATTGCAGCTAGTACTGAAAAAGAAGACTGGTTAGGCCTAAGCTTCGCCATGAAAGTAGGTAGCAAGAACAAATTCAAAGTTCAGCACATCACTACTGAAGATAACGCAGCTGTTAAAACTAAAGCAGAACAAACCTCAATCGGCTTTGACCACGAGTTAGGTAAAAAAGGTACTGTTTACGCAATGTTCAATACATATGATGAAACGGGTACTGCAAATGACAAAGACACTCTGTCAGTAGGTTATGTCTTAAAGTTTTAAGTATGAAAAACAGTTAGGTAAAATAATTAAGGTGACAGGGAAGTCACTAAACAGAATATTTTAACGCCCCTTTGCAGGGGCATTTTTTTATTTCCAGTTTTTTGCTTCTTGTGGATTAACCGGAATATTAAATAACCCTTCGGTATAAGTCTGGTAAAGAGCAGCACGGGCGTCTTTGTTGCCTTGTGTAGCTGATTTTTTCCACCACTTTAATGCTTCTTCGGTGTTTTGTTTAACCCTACGACCGTAGGCATAAACGACACCCAGGTTAAATTGTCCGGCAGCATTACCAAGTTCAGCAGACATTTTCCACCACTTTACGGCATCTTTCGTACTGCGGACAACAACGCGTCCCTGGTTATACATGGTTCCCAGGTTATACATTGCATCGGTATTACCGTTTGCAGCAGAACGTTTGTACCAGATGAACGCGGTCTTTTCATTTTTTTCAACGCCCAGACCTTTCATATACAAAATACCAATATTATATTGTGCATCTGCATTATCTTTTTCTGCCATTGGAAGCCAGAGGCGTAATGCTTTTTCATAGCTTCCTGCTTTAAAAGCAATGAAACCATCTTCAAGTTCACCAGCCTGTACTGAAAAAGTTAAAATTGATAACTGGACTATTACTAAAATAAAACGTTTTAACATGATTAAAGATTCGCCTTGATATTTAACTAGCTGAATTAAGTTCAGTAAATTATAGAACAGCTTATTTTTTTGTCATCAAAAGTTCGAGTAATGCTTTTTGTGCATGTAAACGATTTTCTGCCTGGTCCCAGACAACACTTTGTGGCCCGTCAATAACACTTGCGCTGACTTCTTCTTCACGGTGTGCAGGTAAGCAATGCATAAAGATGGCATCTTTATTTGCAAGTCCCATTACTTTGTCATTAACCTGGAAACCGGCGAAGGCCTTTTCACGAATAGCCTGTTCTTCTTCCTGTCCCATACTGGCCCAAACATCAGTTGTAATCATATCGGCGCCTGTTGCTGCCTCTTCAGGACTACGGAAAATATTTACACAGTCTTTGGTTTCTTTTAATAAATTTGCATCCGGATCGTAGCCTTCAGGAACCGCAATATTTAAAGTGAAACCATATTGACGAGCAGCATTCATATAGGAATGGCACATGTTATTACCATCACCAATATAGGTAACAGTTTTACCCGTAATATCACCCCGGTGTTCAAAATAGGTTTGCATGTCAGCAAGTAACTGGCAAGGATGATACATATCTGTTAAAGCATTTATAACAGGTACATTGGAATACTCAGCAAATGTTTCTAACATTTCATGGTCAAATGTTCTTACCATGATGCAGTCAACCATACGAGACAGAACCCGTGCGCTGTCTTCTACCGGTTCACCACGACCAAACTGGGTATCACGAGGGGAAAGAAAGATCGCATGACCACCAAACTGAACCATGCCTGTTTCAAAAGAAACACGGGTACGGGTTGATGATTTATCAAAAATCATTCCTAATACTTTATTTTTAAGAGGTTCAAAAATCTCTTCTGATTTTTGTATTGCTTTAAGTTCAATGGCTCGGGAGATAAGCGTATTTAATGTCGCTTTATCCAAATCCATAAGTGTCAGAAAATGTTGAGTCATATTACTCATCCTGAAAATTTATAAATAAAAGTGTAATTAAGAAATGAAGGAACGAATTAATTCACTGACCATTTTTACTATTTGGTCAGCCTGTTCGTCTGAGATAATAAGAGGAGGTAATAAACGTACGACATCACCCGCCGTGACATTAATTAATATGCCAGCATCAAGACCGGCTTTAACCAGCTCAGCACAAGGCCGATCCAGCTGGATACCAATCATTAAACCTTTACCCCGGATATCTATAACAGCATCAAGGCCTTCAAGTTGATCTTTAAAGCCAGCAAGAATCTTGTCACTGAGTTCAGCTGCTCTTTGATCCAGCTTATCTTTTTCACAGGTTTCAATAACCGCGAGCGCAGCAGAAGTCACTAACGGGTTGCCACCATAGGTAGAACCGTGATGCCCCGGTTGAAATAATTTAGCTGCTTCACCTTTTGCCAGGCAGGCACCAATAGGCACACCATTGCCGAGGGCTTTAGCCAGTGTCATCACATCGGGTGTAATATTATTATGTTGATGCGCAAACCATTTACCTGTACGGCAAATCCCGCTTTGAATTTCATC
>JAOUOK010000409.1 GCA_029880425.1 Gammaproteobacteria bacterium | reverse complement strand
GTCGTGCATTGGCCTTTGGAAAGCCTGTAGTCACTTCAGCAGTCCCCGTTGAGTCTGTTTTCAAATCATCTTGTTGACTTGTATCCAGGTTAGCCCAACGGAATGCAACAGCTGCATTCGTTGAGGGTTTATAGGTCACCATGATACGTTCATCTGAAGTGATGTTACGGGCATCGAGTACATTACCTGCTTCCCAGTCGATGGTTGTCGCCAGGTTACCGTAGGCATCTAGTGAGATTGCTTCCAGCTCACCACTCCATTGTGTAGAGTTAAACCGTGCACGATAGAGTTTACTGTTGCTGTTAAGTACGTTGGTATTAAAGGTAACACCTGAAGCCGCACCGATACGACTGGTGATGCTTTTAAATGCATCCGTCAGGCTTGTACTTAACTCAGTTGGATTAGTCGCATTTAGGTATTCACCCCGACCGTTATAAGCTGCATGGATAAGATCATCGATTTTTGTTGCATCCGTAGTTGGGGCTGGCCAGGTATAAGCGGTGCCCGTTGTTGCAGTACAACTATCCGCATAACCACGTTTAGGATGCTCGGGTAAATTATCTGGATCAACTGTGCCAGAACCCTTCACACCAAATGCTACCGTATAGGTCACCATGTGTTGCCCAGGATTTTCATCCTGGCCACACTGTATAGGGACTTTATTATCAATAGATGTTTCTAAATCGCGCTCGTAGTAATACATGGCAACATCTGCCAGGGTATCCGAAGTCGTATCCTGGTAAGGATCTTCATCAAACTGGAATGTTTGAGTTGT
Organism: Gammaproteobacteria bacterium; assembly: GCA_029880425.1. Taxonomy (GTDB): domain Bacteria; phylum Pseudomonadota; class Gammaproteobacteria; order UBA6429; family Thiohalophilaceae; genus JAGLTQ01. The sequence goes on along the minus strand of JAOUOK010000409.1, from coordinate 1,751 downwards.
AAATGTTCCATCATTATCCGGATCGTAAGTGCCAGACCAGCTGGTATTATCAGCATCTGCGTGGTTCACACCTGGATTATTAGGCGTACTACCATTATAAAAACCATCGGTCATTAAGATAGTAAAATTCTGTGAACATTGTGCCGCAGAGGTTGATGCACCAGGAGGAACAGAGTTATCAAGCCCGGAAACATTATTACCAAATGGGGTTTGTCCCGTTCCCGAATAATAATTTCCTGATTGTTGCAGGCTTACTCGCAACGGTGTTCCATTATTAGAATGAATAGAATATATGGAATTAAGCAGGTTCCTTTTATTACCTGTTGCTACATCCGTATTCATACTGGCCATCGTTTTTTCAGCAGCTGCGCCCTGGTTACTATTTATCGTTGCGACACCCATGCGCACATTATTGGAATTTTTTACAACGTTGGCCATCGCGTTCTTAGCGGCGTATTCACGACGCCTGTAATAGGTAAACCAGTTAGCGAAGTTTTTCATTTCGTCGTCATAACTCCGCAACATACAGGCCGCTGTTCTTTGCTCGGCCACGGTTGCATCAACACCGTTAGTACATACCGGGGTTGTACTTTTGATCTCGATAAGGGTATGACTGTCAGCCGTATCAATAACACCATCATTATTACTACCGGCTGCTAGACTGTCATCCCAGACCCAGTACCGTGCAGGATAAAAAGTATCTGACAGGTAAAAACCATCACTATTAGCAGCTAGTTGAGTTATGTTTGTTGATAAGTCTCTTACAGTAGAAGCAGCGAGATAAGGATCTATACGTGTATTCCAGGTAGAGGGGCCGATATAGGCCTCTTGATATACAGTACCGGCATTATCAACACCCGGCCAGGGTTTATAGTTTGTTACCGGGTTGTAATACATTTTATTGTATTCATGATTACGTGCCCGCCATACGCCATCATCATTAACAGTCTTGTTAACGTTATCTTCAGAGGGGATGGTATAAAACCACGTGTCATATTGATTGTCAGCTTCATCAAAAACATAAGTCCAGTCGTAACCACCGATAATTGGTGTCATTACTCCATTATCGGTGGTGATTTCCCAGTCCATACTACCGGAGTCATCTGCCATGAAAAAAATATTTGGTTCAGATTTGTTGGTAAGGAATAGAGGTGAGTCCGCTAAAGTACCGGGTGCAGCTGAGGCACTAAGTGGAAGACCTATACTTGTAGCGGCACCTATTGCCAGTCCAAGTAAATGAGCAGAGAGTTTGTTTTTTGTTTGATACTTCATGGCACGTTCTCCTGAATATTGATCGTGCAGGGAAAAAATTACATTAATTAACTAAAGCGCCAAAGTCAGCTTGCAACATGACTTTGGAGTTAGGATTCTTACCATAACCACGGGCAGTTACACGAAAAAGCGTAATTGCTGCAACCACACCACAGCCCGCTTCTAGACAATCTTTTTTTCCATAAGTTGAATCCAGTACTTCGATCATGTACTCGGGATTTTTACTCACATCGGCCAGGGTTACGGATGTGGTATTCCCGGCAGTCCAGTTAGTTTCATTTTGCCAGGCACCAGGTGTTGTGGCATTTATCGTGCGTGCCAGAAACTTTCCATCGCTACCTCCAGAGCTAAAATCGGCAGTCGTTGATATGGTTTTTATGTAGTCTTCACCTGCTCGTAACGCGATTTCCGCGGCTTCAAAAGCAATTTGATAGTCACGTGAATTACCTGACATGCGTTCCTGTAAACTGGAAGTTTTC
>JAOUOK010000408.1 GCA_029880425.1 Gammaproteobacteria bacterium | reverse complement strand
ATCTTTTTTGAGTTTTAGTGTTCTTATCTCCATATGCAATGCATCTAGTATCAGTAATTTTCCATCCAGGCATTCTCCTATATCCAGCAAAACTTTAATTGTCTCGGCGGCCTGGATAGAGCCAATGATTCCTACTACCGGGGATAAAACTCCGTTAGTGCTGCACGAGGTATCCAGTTCACCTTCATCTTTATAGAGGCAACGATAACATGGGCTGGCAGGTGTTTTATTAAATACACTGACCTGTCCTTCCATGCGTATGGCCGCACCGGATACCAATGGTGTTGATGTTTTTACGCAGGCAGCATTGATAGCAAAGCGGGTAGTGAAGTTATCGGTACCATCAATTACAACGTCGGCAAGTTTAATTTCCTGGTTTAACTTTTCATCATCAAGTCGCTGAGCATAAGTGGTAATGCTTATATCCGGGTTCAGATCGAGTAAGGTTTGTTTCGCAGATTCAACTTTTGTTGAATTAATATCAGACATGCCGTGTGCAATTTGCCGTTGCAGGTTGGAAAGCTCAACCGTGTCATCATCAACAAGAACAAGATGCCCAATCCCTGCAGAGGCAAGATACATAGCAACAGGTGAACCTAGTCCACCCAGTCCAATAATTAAAACACGTGAGGCAAGAAGCTTTTCCTGGCCGGTGACATCAATTTGCGGCAACATGATTTGCCGGCTATAGCGTAAGAGTTGTTCATCATTCATGGGTTAAAGGGTAAAGAGAAATGAAAAAATATGAAAGCATATTAAAGAAACAATTTTACCACAGAGGTCACGGAGGTACACAGAGTAAAAATTAGTTTAGTAATTTATTTAATAAATATTAGGTGTGTGGAGTTAGGCGAAAAATATAAAAAATCTAGAGAAGCTATCCCTGTGTACCTCCGTGGTTTAAAAATATTATAAATAATCACGCCAGTGATTGGGGCGTTTATCTCGGCAACCATGCGGCAGTTGCTGGTAGCGGTTGATAAAGACTTCGCGGGTACAATTTGCCTGGCCTTCAGGACAGCCCAGGTTTGCCCGTTCAGTATCTTCCGTATAACGATACAGGGCACGCTTTAACTTGATTAACAGGGTGTTATCAAGATGGAAACCAACGGTAGTTAACAACTCTTCAATATCGGAGAGGGTAAAATAGCGCAGGTCGTAACGGATAATAAGGTGGATTTCATTAATGACTTCAGCAAATTCAATACCATCAAGATCAACCAGCATCTGGCTGGCGGTCCTGGCTTGATTCTCATCGTCATGAAGCGGGTTGAACATGACATCACGTTGTTTAGAAAAATTTGTCATTGTTGCTGTAGAACCTCTTTGAGTTTTACCTCTGAACCGCCGAAAACTGTTTATCAGCTGTTCCTTGTTCTTGCAGGGCAAGTCCTGATTACTTCAGTATGATTTCATCACGATTTGCTTTCCCCATGTATTAATCCTAAACCTAATATGCGTAGGGTCAATAGAAAAAAGTCATTTGTTTTGATTTAATTCCCTTATATCAGTTTATTAATGACTCATTATAATAGCCTATTGCAACCCGTGGATTGCCACTATCATCATTAAAATCAGTCACTTGAAAGAAGTTTGCGGCACGTAATAGTTCGCAGACCTGGTTAGCCTGGTCATAGCCATGTTCAATGAGGAGCACCCCGTTGTGGCCAAGGTATTCTTTACTGTGCTCAATAATAATACGGATATCATCAAGCCCATCTGCTCCGGAAGTCAGTGCAGAAAGCGGCTCAAAACGGACATCACCTTGGTTTAAATGTGGATCATGCTCTTTTATATAGGGCGGGTTACTGACAATCATTTCAAATTTTTTCTTGTCAGCGTTGTTAAGTGCTGAGAACCAGTCACTTTGAATAAACTGGATATTTGAAACCTGGTTTAATTTTGCATTTTGTTCAGCAACTTCAAGCGCGGCTGCAGATTGATCGGTGGCGATGACAGAACAGGCGGGGTTTTCTTTAGCCAGGCTCAATGCAATGGCTCCTGTGCCTGTTCCCAGGTCTAGAATATTCCATTGTGCATTTTCAGGAATAATCTCGAGCGCCAGCTCAACCAGGCGTTCGGTATCGGGGCGGGGGATTAAAGTATCCGTGGTGACTTTCAGGTTGAGTGACCAGAATCCACGTTCACCGATAATATGCGCAATGGGTTCACCGTTAATTCTTCTTTCGAGCATGAGATTGAAGTTACTGAGCTGCTCGTCTGTTAACTCTGTGTCTGGCCAGGTAAGTAAATACGCCCGGGGTTTATTTAATACAGCGCAAAGCAGTAACTCACAATCAAGTTGTGCGCTATCCGATAACGAGGACAACTTTTCAAGCGCCGAAGCCAGGCTGTTTTTTATAGTAAGCATAGGTAACTGTGTCTTTGGTTATGCTCGAAAGCGCTTTGTTCTTTTCTCATAAAAGGTTTGTACGCCATCGCCATATGAATTTCAAAGGATATTTAGTAAATAAAGCATCTCTCTTTAAGTTGTTGAGTTAAGATAATGCTCTTAATTTGATATTGGTA
>JAOUOK010000407.1 GCA_029880425.1 Gammaproteobacteria bacterium | reverse complement strand
TGCTCAAATTCAATTTTCTTATTTTTTATATAGTTCATGAGTGTCTTATTCCTTGCAGCTGAATCATCAAGTGATAATGACCAGGTAATATCCGGCTGCAGAATACATTCACCGACATAAAACCCAAAAGTATCATTACCCCATTCTCGTGGTGAAATTAATGATAACTGGAATTGCTTAGCTCGCTGATATAACCAGTACCGCTTACCCACCACGGGTTTAAATTGAAACTGGCTATGTAAAATAAACAACGAGGTAAATAGCTCGCTGCTGATTTGATTAATTTGTTTTGGAGTTGATGAGATAAGTGCACGGCTTTCAGCCAGGCTTTGTAATACGGGGACTAAACCTTTGCCCTGGGGATTAGGATTTTTTTTCAACCGAATTCGCCTTCTCGCATACGTTGGCAATAAGTTTTAGGTTGTGGATTTTCGACAGCATTTGCAATTGCATCTACTATTGTACCAAACTCTTCTGGTGTAATGACACTGACCACCCGCCCTAATAAATTGGAGTCAATATCTGCATATGAAGTAGAACCATCTTTAAGCGTTACGATAATACCTGCCATATTATAACCATCATGATTCTTTTTTTCTTCTTCATTGACGATATCCTGGTTCATATCCATAAACTCTTCATACTTATCATCGATTGAATCGAGTAAGTCTTGTTTTAAATTTTCAGGAACCTGGATTAAATAATTTTCTTCATCGATTTTTGTTTCATAAGAAATATTGTTCACTTTTAGCCAGTCAATAAACAATTTATATGGTTTTTCATTAAACAGGATGTAATCAAGCATGACTATCTCTCCCAAAAAATCATTACTGATGAGAATGGTATAAAACATACAGCTTGCTATAGTTTTATATCCTAGCTCTCAATCCATGCTAAAACAACATTAGTATTTACTTATACATTAAATACATTTTATATGCATATAAAATGCATTATTTAACACATAATTCGATGAAAAAGGATGAGTGAGGTTCTAATTATAATTTCGATACGATATGAATTTTTGTCGTAATATATTAAAGCTATTCAATTAAATATCCATATAAAATCTTCAATATTACTTGCCTGCATAGCGAGCAAAAGCTTCATCTATCCCATCACCTAGAGTCTTTGCTATATAGCGTGGAGTACGACCATGATGGTTCGCATGATCAGGATCAGCATTTGCACTAAGTAAGGCAATGATAGCCTGACAATTACCATTCTTAACATTCATTGCGGCTGTCCACAGTGGACCATTTCCCTGCTTATCATAAATATTAGGATCTGCATGATATTCAAGTAATATTTCTATCGTTTTAAAATGATTATTTTGTGCGGCAAAATGTAAAGCCGTCCAGCCAATGTCATCCTGGGTATTAATATCAATTCCCTCATCAAGTAAATTTTTTACCGTCGCAATGATGCCATTATTTGCAGAAGAATGAAGTTTTGTACGACCAAAATCATCGACCGCATCACGAGGGTTTTCATGTGGAATTTTTCCAAACATCAGGCTCAGTGACTACTTGAAAAGTGAAAAAGTGGCTTTCGATTAAAATCCATATTAAGACTTCCTTTTTGATTTATAAAAGCTGGAGTTAAATAAACAAATCATCTTTAAGGAGGGGGGATACAAACCAACATGGTGATTTTTCTTTCAGCTTAATTAAAGTATATATGACATTTACCCATATTGATGCAGGATAAAATAAGAATATTACAGAAATTTATAATTTCTTTATGTCGTATTTGGACACAATCCTATCTTCTTTAAAAAGCCGTTTTAAAAAACATACTCTTTATTAATCTTAAATCTGGTTAAAATTTAAAAAGAGTGATCGTTAGTTTCTAAGCAACAGCATATCGAGAAATTGTTTCTTAATTTTAGAACTATTATCCCTAAAAAATTGATAATCAGCATGTTGATTAAGCTTTTCTTTATCAACAATAATACCCCATAATGGTTTTGCACTGATAGGCAACATACTGTAACGTATATCACCTATTACATTAGGCTGAGTTTTATCTATAGCGATATAATCATTTGAAAATTTAGTAAATCGTTGAATATCATGATAAAGAACCGAAGAAGTTTGGTTTTCTGTTAAGAATTGATTCACATCAAATTTTTCTACTGATTCACCGATGAAGATCTTATTATCCGAAAAAACTCCCAGGCGAATCGCATCCACATAAATATGATTACCTGCAATATAGACAGAGCGCCATAAAAGATTATTTGCCACGGTAGGCTTAATAACATGCTGTGATGTTATATGACCACGTGATAATGCTAGCTCTTCGGCCACAAGTTGTGCCCGGTAATGTTGTACGACACCCAGTAACATATATGAAAAACTCATCACCAGTCCAATTCGTGCAATATGACTGGATTTTTTAATTAAAGTATAAATAAGAGCCGCAATGAGTATCAGGGTAAATACAGGGTCAATAATCGAAATAATATTAAATGATATACGCTGATCGGATATCGGCCAAAAAAGATGGGTTCCATAACTGGTACAGGCA
>JAOUOK010000406.1 GCA_029880425.1 Gammaproteobacteria bacterium | reverse complement strand
AGAATTACCTAATATAATTATATTTACAAATGCTTATATGGCTAAACATTGCTTTATGTATTTAGTTTTTCAATAAGAATCTTGTTATTAATTGTATGTTTAGCTGCTGTTGTATGATGAGAAACTAAACCGATAAAGGGAAAATCATTAAGGTAATGCTTTAATGTTTCAATATTTTTATCAGCTGATGAAAAATCTTCTTCAACATGATTTGCGATCCAGCCTGCTATCGATAAGCCTGACTGACGGATTGCCTGCGCTGTTAACAAGGCGTGATTTAAACAACCAAGACGTAAACCAACCACTAATATAACAGGCAAATTAAAGGCTGCAGCAAGGTCAGCAACTGTTGTATGGCAACTCAGTGGGGCATACCAGCCACCGACACCTTCAACAATAACAACATCAGCTGCTTTGTTTAGTTGTTCAAAATTATTTTTTATTTCAGTAAAACTAATTTCAACACCGGCCTGTTCGGCAGCAATGTGAGGAGAAACGGCGGGTTCAAAAACGTAGGGGTTTACATTTTTATACTCAACTGAAACATTTGAAGCATCAATTAAACTTAACGCGTCTTCATTTTGTAATGTTTCATTAATATAGTTTGCCCCGCTCGCAATGGGTTTCATACCAACAACTTTCAGATTTTCTTCTGCCAGTGATTTAATAATCAGCGAACTGACATATGTTTTGCCAATTTCTGTATCGGTACCCGTAATAAAATAGCCAGACATAAGACAACCTAAAATAAATTATAAGAAACATTTGCTAAAATGGCATTATACCTTAATAAAGTGATCTCGTATAAATGTCACACAAAACATGCGTTATGCTCGGTGATGAATTAGCCAACTATCATTTTGGTGAAGACCACCCCTTTGGCCCAAAACGCTACGCCGCATTTAATGAAGAATTCAATGCAAGAAACTTAGCATCGAAAACAATCACCTCAACTCCACAACAAGCCTCGTATGATCAACTACAGCTCTTTCACACTCCGGGCTATATCAACAGCGTAAAGAAACTTTCTCAACTTGGAGAAGGCTATCTTGATGCAGGAGATACACCTGCGATTAAAGGAATTTACGAAAATACGCTTACCATTGTCGGTACAACGCTCAAAGCAATTGATCTCATCATGCAACAAGAATGTAATCATGCCTTTACCCCCATTGCCGGTCTTCACCATGCACGCCGTGATCACGCCGCAGGATTCTGCGTCTTTAATGATTGCGGCATTGCGATTGAATACCTGCGGGATAAGTACCACGTTAAACGCATTGCTTATGTCGATATCGATGCGCATCATGGAGATGGTGTTTTTTACTCTTTTGAAGATGATCCTGAACTCTGTATTGTTGATTTTCACCAGGACGGTGCAACCCTTTATCCCGGCACTGGTTTTATTAGTGAAACAGGAAAAGGTCTTGCCGTTGGCAGCAAGCTCAATGTGCCTTTACCCCGCAACAGCACCGATAATATAGCCAAAGCATTATGGAAACCTGCACAAGAGTTTATTGAAAAATTCAAACCGGAATTTATTTTATTACAGTGCGGAGCCGATAGCCTGGCCGGCGATCCCATCACCCAGCTTAACTTATCTCCTGATTTTCATACCTATGTGACAACACAATTAATACAACTGGCAAACCAATATAGTTCGGGGCGCCTGCTTGCCATGGGTGGTGGTGGTTATAAGCTTGAAAATATTAAAGTGGCATGGAATGATGTTATCAGTACTTTGATTATTAACGATAAGAAATGATTCTATATTTTTCATTCTTAGCCAGATTATGTTTACTAAGTTAAATTACAGAATCCATCTAAATCACTGTTTTAATACAATAGAATAAGAATGAGTGTCATGGACATAACTAATTTTATCCAGGTATCAGATCATATTGCCTCATCAGGACAACCCAGTCAGCATCAATTTAAGCTGATCGCCTCAGAGGGATATAAGGCAATTGTTAATTTAGCTATGCCTGATTCAGAAAATGCTATTCCAGAGGAAGGTAGTATTGTTACAGCATTAAAGATGCTTTATGTACATATACCCGTACCATTTGATACTCCAGAAATAACGCACCTACAAGATTTCATCAATATCATGAATGCATTATCTGAGCAAAAAGTGTGGGTTCATTGTGTTGTTAACTATCGAGTTTCTGCCTTTCTGTATCAATACTGGCGCATCGTTAATAAAGCCAGCCCAGAAGTGGCGCGCAAAGTAATGCATCCATCATGGGAGCCAGATAAAGTATGGCAACAATTTATGAAAATAGAAGTAAATGAAATTACGTTATAACGAGACACCCTTAAAAAAACGTCTCATATCTAACAGTTGACTTGTTACAGTTTCTGAAAAGGCACTACCACACCAGTTTCAGTTTCTTTCATTTCCGGCATCCATGCATGACCATATACAATTTCATGTGATACCGGTACTAAACCACCTTGTCGGTATTGCTCATAAGCCTGCATCATTTGCTTGAGTTTGTTTTTCCCTGTGATTTGGTGTGATCGTCCCTGCAT
>JAOUOK010000405.1 GCA_029880425.1 Gammaproteobacteria bacterium | reverse complement strand
GTTTCAACATTTCCCGCGGCAACTGCAGCCGGCCTTTTGGCATTTAATAAGCAACCTTCAGGTGCATGTAAACTAATCGGGCGAAAACTCCCTGCACATGCCGGGGTTTGTTTTGGCATTAAGCAGCGAAAAACATAATAAACTGCCGCTGCTGCAACCGATAACGGGCAGTTAATATTGCCCTGTGTCTGACTTGCTGTACCGGAAAAATCCACAGATACCTGGTGATGCTGAACGGTTAAAGTCACCTCAATAGCCAGATCCTGGTTACCCAGACCATCATCATCCATCACATCACTAAAGTGATATTCACCATCGGGAATAGTTTCCAGGGACGATTGTGCAAGTCGTTCACCATAATCATTCAATGCCACCAGCGCCTGGTTAAAAGTACTCAGCCCGGAAGATTTCACCAGGCCAAGCAAACGATTGATACCGGCTGTGTTTGCACTGATTTGAGCTGCAAAATCCCCCTTTCCCACGTGGCCACTGCGAATTTTTCCAAGAATACCTTCCATGACCTCAGTTACTACCTTTCCTTTGCGCAATAAATAAGTTGGCGGAATGATTAAGCCTTCTTCTTCGAGACTTTGTGATAATGGCATTGATCCTGGCGATTCAGCACCAATATCTGCATGATGAGCGCGGTTAGCAACAAAAGCCATCAAGTTGCCGTCATAAAAAACAGGTGCAATTAACGTGACATCAGGTAAATGGGTGCCGCCAAGAAAAGGATCATTCACAATCACCATGTCACCGTCTTGCCAGTCCATCTGGCTCACGATGTCCTGCATGGCATAGGCCATACTGCCGAGGTGAACCGGGATATGCGCAGCCTGTGCACACAACTCACCGTTTGCATTAAAAATCGCGCAAGAGAAATCCAGCCGATCGCGAATATTGGGAGAAAAAGCAGTACGTTGTAAGACTGCTCCCATTTCATCACTAACAGCATCAAGCCGACTGGCAAAAAGACTGAGTTCAATAGCTTGCATGTTATTTGGGCAAAGTACCTGATTATAAAAATATCGAGTATATCATTTCATACATCGCTGGCTTTAAGCTGAATCTTGTTTAATATGGGGGGTGCCCACAACCTGAATACTGTAGTAAACTTGTCGGCAATTAAGATTTATAAAACAATAAACTCACTGGGGAGATCTCTATATGAATCCGCTTAAATCCATTCCGGGTACGATTATTTCCGGTTTTGTATTAGCTGTAATTATTATTTTTGCAATGGGCATTAAAGGTTTTAACGTCCTTGCAGTTGAAGTCTGGTTCCACGTTTTAGCTGGCGTTGTCTGGATTGGCTTACTCTACTACTTTAACTTTGTCCAGGTTCCGGGCGTGGGTGCTGCATTAGCCGATGCTGACAACGGTGGTCCTGGTCCTGCTGCAATTAACAAGTATCTTGCACCACGCGCGTTACTTTGGTTCCGTTGGGGCGCAGTTGTTACATGGGTGACGGGTGTTGGCGCATTACAAAACCTGGGTGACGGTGGTGCTTTAGCCGCATTTACACTTAAAGCTGGTTTTGAAGTTATCGGTGTTGGTGCATGGTTAGGTACAATTATGCTGTTTAATGTCTGGGTTTTAATCTGGCCAAACCAGCAAAAAGTACTGGGTATTAAAGAAGCATCAGCTGAAGAAATTGCCAAGGCAAAAGTTGTTGCCCTGATGGCATCACGTACTAATACGTTATTGTCTATCCCGATGCTGATGGCTATGGTTGGTTTTGGACACGGTTTAGCCGTATAAAATACTGACAGATCCTGTAAAACCCGGCTCGGGGTAACCCGCAGTCGGGTTTTTTATTCCGGTTATATTTGCTGAATTCTTAATCAGGGTCTAAACTTAACGTTTTTTCGCAGGCGGTCCGCCTTCAAAAGCGGGCTGCCTTTTTATTTCTGGCAATGGAACGATGACTGATACATTAATGCACAACTATGCACCCTTACCCGTCAGCTTTGAAAAAGGTGAAGGAGCAGTACTTTGGGACTCAAATGGCAAGACCTATCTTGATGCTTTAGCGGGTATTGCCGTTTGCAGTCTTGGTCATGCGCATCCCGCTGTCAGCCAGGCACTTTGCGATCAATCAACAAAGCTAATTCACACGTCTAATATCTATGGCATCAGTAACCAGAAAAAACTGGCCGATAAACTGGTCCAGGTCTCGGCTATGGATAACGTGTTCTTTAGTAATTCAGGTGCTGAAGCAAATGAAGCCGCGATCAAGCTGGCCCGGTTATATGGCCACAGCAAGAATATCGATCAGCCTTGTATCATTGTCATGGATGGCAGTTTTCATGGCCGGACCATGGCGACATTAAGCGCAACCGGTAACCGGAAAATACACGCCGGGTTTGAACCTCTGGTGCAGGGTTTTGTACGTGCGCCGTATAACGATATAAAAGCTATCGAAAATATTGCAAAAAATAATAACAATGTTGTTGCCATACTGGTTGAACCGGTAACGGGTGAAGGTGGCGTTCGTATTCCTGATACCGATTACCTGAATAAAATTCGCCAGCTGT
>JAOUOK010000033.1 GCA_029880425.1 Gammaproteobacteria bacterium | reverse complement strand
GCACGCCCCAGAGTCGATTGATTTCGGGAAAGAGCTTAGCAAGTGCACCACAGTCACGTAGCACTTCAAAAAAGCGAGCCGGTGTTTTTTCCTGTAATGCACGCATCGTTTCCTGCCAGACCCGCTCTGGTACCAGCGCATCAACTTCACCATTACTAACCATTTCCGCCATCAGTTGCTGTGTTTCTTCTGCGATAGTAAATCCTAGTTCAGCAAAACGTGCTGCAAAACGTGCAACACGTAAAATACGTACCGGGTCTTCGACAAAAGCCGGCGAGACATGACGCAGTATTTTATTTTTTATGTCTGCCTGCCCATTAAATGGATCAATCAGTTCACCATTATCAGATAAGGCCATAGCATTTATGGTTAAGTCACGACGGACAAGGTCTTCCTCTAATGTGACATCACTTGAAGCATGAATACTAAAACCACTATAACCGGCCGATACTTTGCGCTCGGTACGTGCCAGGGCATATTCTTCATTGCTTGTAGGATGTAAAAAGACCGGGAAATCTTTTCCTACTTGCCTGAAGTCTTGTTGCAGCATTTCATCAGGAGTCGCACCGACAACAACCCAGTCACGATCCCTGGTTTCTAGTCCCAGTAACTGATCGCGTACGCATCCACCAACAAGATAAATTTTCATTTAGATAACAGTCTTTTATTCAATTAATTAGTCAGAAGCTTTTTATGCATTCTAAACTCAGAGCCTATATTGTATCGATAATGAATCATGTGATCACATTTTCGTTGTAGGCCTTTATAGGATCCTGATATTTATAACTATTTAAGCTATAGTTTACTTAAATATGGCCGACTTATTTAAGTATAACGATTATTAGTAGGGAATAGTGTATGAGTTTTGAAGTGATTAATCCTGCAACTGGCGAGAAAGTGTCGGAAATTCCAGCATGGGATTCTCAACAAATTGAATCAGGATTAGCTTCAGTCGCGGTGGCTTCTGCTGCATGGAGAAATACTCCGATGGAAGATCGTTGTGCTTTAATGCGTAAAACGGGAGCTGTACTGCGTGCCAATAAGGAAAAGTATGCCGAGGTGATTACCCAGGAAATGGGAAAGTTAATTAATGATTCCCGTGCCGAGGTAGAAAAATGTGCCACGGTCTGTGATTTTTACGCTGACAAGGGACCCGAATTTTTAGCTGATGAGATGATTGAATCTGATGCGGGGAAGAGTTATGTCGCTTATCTGCCTCTAGGAACAGTACTTGCGGTAATGCCGTGGAATTTTCCCTTGTGGCAGGTATTTCGTTTTGCGGCACCGGCACTGGTTGCAGGTAATACCGGTGTTTTAAAGCACGCTTCGAATGTTCCGCAGTGTGCCCTGATCATTGAAGATGTTTTTAAGGAAGCCGGCTTCCCGGAACATGTTTTTCGTTCATTTATGATTCGTGCTTCGCAGGTCCAGTCACTAATAGAAGATCCCCGTATTCACGCGGTAACCTTGACGGGCAGTGAGCCTGCTGGCCGACAAGTGGCCGCGACCGCGGGCACCAATTTAAAAAAATCAGTACTGGAACTAGGTGGTTCAGATGCTTTTATAGTCCTGGAAGATGCTGATCTTGATTTAGCTGTGCAACATGCCGTGGTCTCCCGTTTTTTAAATACAGGACAAAGTTGTATTGCTGCAAAACGCTTTATCGTAGTGGATGCGATCGCAGAAGATTTTGTTGCCCGCTTTAAAGCCGGTGTTGAGGCATTAAGAACAGGTGATCCCATGGATGAATCAACCACATTGGCACCCATGGCACGTGAAGATTTACGCGATGAGCTTCATGTCCAGGTGGCTGATACGTTAGCTGCAGGGGCAGTTGCCATTACCGGGTGTGAGCCCGTTGAAGGTCCGGGTGCATTTTATAAGGCTTCAATACTTGATCGGGTTGAACCTGGTATGCGGGGCTACCATGAGGAATTGTTTGGCCCGGTTGCCATTGTTATTCATGCCCGTGACGAACAGGATGCGCTGCGAATCGCGAATGATTCACCTTATGGTTTAGGTGGTAGTGTATGGACCCAGGATTCCAGTCGGGGTGAGAGGGTGGCACGACAAGTCGAGTCAGGCTGCACATTTGTTAATGGCATGGTGAAAAGTGATGCACGTTTACCCTTTGGCGGTGTGAAAAATTCAGGTTACGGTCGCGAACTTTCTTCTCATGGCATACGTGAGTTTACCAATGCAAAAACAATCTGGATTAAATAGCTAGTCATATTATCTAGCGGGACGGGCAGATATATAGCCCTGTCCCCATGACACGCCCAACTCCTGTAATACATCCAGCGTTGCCTGATCTTCAATATGTTCTGCAATGGTAATAAGCTCAAGTGATTCTGCTAATTTTTGAATACCATTAATAATTTTCCGCGCCCTGTCTTCATAGGCAACACGCTTGATTAAAGCCCCGTCAAACTTGAGATAACTAATCGGCAAGTCGGCCAGGTAAGTTAAAGAAGAATAGCCACTGCCAAAGTCATCAATAGCGAGTTCGCAGCCAAATTCAATAAAGGGTTGCAGCAGTTTTTTTACTTCGTTTACATCATGCAATAATTCCTGTTCTGTAATTTCAATAACAAGCGGTTTATCTTTACGTTCATTGAGGCCATAGTTGGCAAATTCATTACGTGAAAATTCAATAATGCTTTTTATCAATTCAGGCCGGCGTAAAAAGTCAGCAGAGATATTTACAAAATGAGGAAAATTAGTCCGGTTAGCAGAAGCGTTAATACAGCAGCGTGATATTGTTTGTCGGATTACCTGGTCATCAATACGATGAATAAGTTGCAGCTGTATTGCAGCATCAATAAATTTCCCAGCCTCGATCAGGTTACTGTCTTCATCCTGTATGCGTGCCAGGGCTTCTTCGGCTACCTGGTTGCCTGATTGAATATCAAAAATAGGCTGGTATACAGGAACTAGCTGGTGATTATTAAGTGCATTCTCAAGTTGAGTGCCAATAGAAAAGATATTGCCGTTTAATCCTTTACTGCTATATACCTGGTTACGACCATTGTGTTTTGCATGGTAAAGTGTTGCATCTGCAGTAGATAAAAGTTTTTCAGGTGTAATACCATCTACAGGATATGATGCAATACCAATACTTACAGTTAAGAAAATTTCTCTTTCATTAAGGTAAAAACCCTGTTCATTAATACAATGGTGTAACCGGTCAGCGACAATAGTTGCAACATCCGGATCGGCATCAGGTAAAATACAAAGAAACTCTTCTCCGGCCCAGCGGCCAATGGTGTCTGTTTCACGAATAATAAATTGTATTCTCTGTGCAATCAGTTGTAGTAATTGGTCTCCTGTTTCACGCCCATAGCGCTCATTAATAAATTTAAAGCGATCAAGATCCATTAACAAGATTGAAAAAGATTGTTTCTTTTTTTTGTGATTTTGATGTAATTGAGTAATTTTTTTCTGTAATGTCTCGCGATTAGAAAGGCGCGTTAAAGGATCGTAGTTAATCTGGTAAAGCAATGGATGATTTTTATTTAACTGATCTTTTTCCAGTTGATGAAACATTAAAATTGCAGTGTTTGCATCCAGTGGTGAAATACTAAAATCAATATAGAGTTCTTTATTATCCCTCGTTTTAATAACCTGTTGTGCCAGGGGAGCTATTAAGTGGCCAGATTTAATAATGTGGCGGATAAGTTTTAAATTCAGTGATTCTGAAGAATCACCGGAGAGTTTAAAAATTTTCTCGAAAGACTGGTTTTCTGCTTTATTTTGTCGCCAGCCTGTTAGTTTACAGGCGGTATTATTAATAAACGTAATAATTCCATCTTTATTAATACCTACAAGGCCATCGCCAAAGATTGGAGTGGTATTTTCGCTGATTTGGGCTGAGGCATAGTCTGACGAACCTGGTTTTGTCAGGTTTGTAGCTTGTTGTTCATGTGTGACCTTGTCATCCGGCTGGTCACTGGCTCGTTGACGGGGGTGTGTCACGCGTTTGCCTGTTACTCAATATTTAATACATTGCTATAGTATAAGGATACCATATTCTCTTAATTCACTAATATCTGTTTTTAGTGCTTTGCGCGGGAGATCACAAAGTTAACGGTAAAAATGAATTAATCAGGCGCTTGTCGCTGCCGCTGTTGGTTTTTTACGGTATAGGTACCATTCTCGGTGCAGGTATTTATGTGCTGGTAGGAAAAGTTGCCGGCGAAGCAGGGTTCTATACACCTTTTTCATTTATATTTGCATCCTTGCTGGCCTGTTTTTCTGCCTTTTCTTATGCCGAGTTAGCGGCCCGTTTTCCCCGCAGTGCTGGTGAGGCGATTTACATTGAAGAAGGGTTTGCAATAAAGAAACTCTCAATTGCCGTGGGCTTTATGATTGTCTTGGTAGGTGTTGTTTCAGTCGCTACTCTCGCACATGGTTTTGCTGGTTACTTAAATATTTTTGTTAAGTCTCCGCAAACTACAGTCATCGTCGTACTTATTCTTTTTATAGGACTGGTTTGTGTATGGGGAATTGCTCAATCGGTAATGATTGCATCTATCATGACAATCGTTGAGATTATCGGTTTACTTATTATTATTTATGTAGCACGTGATTCCTTTTCTTTAATCCCTCAGGAATTACCCAGCATGATGCCTCCTTTTGATGCCGGAATATGGGCAGGTATAGTGATGGGAAGTTTTATTGCCTTTTATGCATTCCTGGGTTTTGAAGATATTGTTAACGTTGCTGAAGAAGCCATTAATCCGAGTATTAATATTCCACTTGCGATAATTATTTCACTTGTTATCACAACGATCTTTTATGTCTTGATTTCTACTGTGGCAATTTTATCATTATCACCACCAGAGTTAGCGGCAAGTGATGCACCGCTTGCCATGTTATATGAAAAGATGACAGGACAAGCACCCGTCATGATTACAATCATAAGTTTAATATCTGTTGTTAACGGTATGTTAATTCAGTTAATTATGGCTTCGCGTGTACTTTATGGAATGAGCCGAAAACAGTGGTTGCCCGAAAAGATTGGAGAAGTAAACACAACAACCCGTACCCCCGTTATTGCAACGGTAATCATCACAACATTAATTTTAGTATTTTCCTTGATCCTGCCATTATTAAGCCTGGCGAAAATTACGAGCTTTATAACGCTAAATATTTTTATGTTAATTAACTTTGCATTATTAAAAATAAAATTTTCTAAAAGAGCCTATGCTGGGTTTAGCGTTCCAATCTGGATTCCTTTCACAGGTGGTATCAGCACGTTATTATTTATCCTGTATTTGATTTTTAACGTGATAAATTAAAAATAATTTACTGGTAAAGAGAAATATATGTTTCACGCAGAATATTTTTTTGAACTTTACCCATGGAGTTTCTTGGTAATTGTTCAACATAAATGATTTGTTTTGGGACTTTATAGCTTGCGAGTTGCTGTTTAAGTATTAATTTAAGATGTTCAATATCAGGTGGGTTATTAATATCATTGGGTACAACTACTGCGGTAACGGCTTCACCAAAGTCCCTGTGAGCCAGGCCAATGATGGCTGATTCTGTAATGCCATCACATTCATCAAGCAGTAATTCAATTTCTTTTGGGTAAACATTATATCCACCGGTTATAACCATATCTTTATTTCGTCCAACGATAGAGATATAACCCCGTTCATTATACTTGGCCATGTCACCCGTAATAAAGAAATTGTCAGGGGTAAATTCCTCGGCCGTTTTTTCTGGCATACGCCAGTAACCTTTAAAGACGTTGTCACCTTTTACCTGGAGAATACCGATATCATTGTTTTTAACTAACTGGTTATTTTCATCAACAATCCGGGCTTCAACGCCGGGTAAAGGTAAGCCAACCGTACCAGCTATACGTTCACCTTCGAGCGGGTTAGATGTATTCATACCTGTTTCAGTCATACCATAACGTTCAAGAATAGTATGCCCAGTGCGTTGTTGAAAATCTTCAAAAGTCTGTTCAAGTAAAGGTGCTGAGCCGGAAATAAAGAGGCGCATATTTTCACAACATTCTTTATTGAAATTATCATCATCGAGTAAGCGGGTGTAAAAAGTTGGAACACCCATGAAGACCGTTGACCGGGGTAAAAGCTGGATTACTGTTTTACTATCAAATTTTTCCAGGAATAGCATTTTACTGCCGCCGAGTAAAACGTTATGGCAGGCTACGAATAAACCGTGGATATGAAAAATAGGAAGGGCATGTAAAAGTACATCAGCCTGTTGCCAGTTCCACGTTTTTTGCAGAGCAAGTCCGTTAGCGGCAAGATTACCGTGCGTAATCATTGCGCCTTTAGGGCGGCCGGTTGTTCCTGAGGTATAAAGTATAACAGCGATATCATCTGCACTGCAGGTTACGGTTTCAAATTCTGATGCTGTCTCCCTGCTTAGTTCAATTAGTGTGCCTTGTTCACCTGTATCAAGAGTGAAAATATTATTTAATTTATCGCTTTTCAAATCTGAAAATATTTCATATGCATCAGATGCACAGACTACAGCTGCAGGTTCTGCATTCTCCAGGAAGTAGCTGAGTTCATTTTTTGTATAAGCGGTATTTAAGGGAAGATAAATAAAGCCAGCGCGCAAGCATGCCAGGTACAGAAAAAGTACATGAGCTGATTTTTCAACCTGGACCGCAATGCGGTCACCTTTTTGAATACCCTGTTCAGTTAAGAAGCGGGCTATCCTGGCCGTTTCCAGTTGCAAATAAGCATAACTATATTGGCTGCCATCTGGTGTTTCTATAAAAATAGCATCAGGATATTCAGGGAAATGCTCTTGAAACACATGATAGATGTTGCTGTGCTTATCGTTCATTTTGTTAATTTCTCTGTTTCATGGCTTGCAAGTTCGATTACGACAGTTTAGATTGCATTCATAATTATGAATTATGATGATTCTAAACTGTTTATCATTACAGAATCAAACAGTGTGTCAGCCTCTGAAAATGAGAAAAATAAAAAATGACGGAACGAATATCAAGCCAGGCGCTGTATCTCCAGGTAGCTGATCGTTTACGAGAGCAGATTTATCAGCATGAACTGGCTCCGGGTGATGCTATTGATGAGATGGCAATGTGTGAACGTTTTGGCATTAGCAGAACGCCATTACGTGAAGCGTTAAAAGTGCTCAGTAGCGAGGGCCTGATTGAACTAATTCCTCGTCGTGGCAGTTTTGTCCGTAGCATGGAAATTGATGAGTTAAATGAATTATTTCCAATCATGGCTGTGTTAGAAGGTTTATGTGCAAGAGAAGCCGTCGAGAACTGCGCTGCCAGTGATTTAACCAAGCTTGAAAATATGCATGGAAAGTTAGAAACCTATGCTGAGCAAGGTGATATTGATAGTTATTATGAACAAAATTTTGTCTTTCATCAGGCAATACAGGATTTATCAGGTAATAAGTGGTTGCAGCGTATTATAGGTGATTTACGTAAGGTGCTGCGTTTAGCCCGTCATATGCAGTTAACTATCCCAGGAAGGTTAGGGGAGTCATTAGAAGAACATCGTCTGATTATGCAGGCATTTAGCCAGCATAATCCTGACATGGCAGATCAGAATATGCAGAATCATTTAAAACAACAATGGCAGTCACTGGTCGAAAAAAGCAAGCTAGAAGCAAAGTCTGGGTAGTTTCAGAAAATTTTAAATAGCAGGGTAAGAGGAGAGAATTGATGAAAATGAGTAAAATTAATTTGTCAGCAGTTATTGTGGCGACCTTGATGGGGTTGTCGGGTGCTGCAAGTGCCGAACGCGTTTTAAAAGCATCACACCAATGGCCGGGTGGTAAAGGTGATATTCGTGATGAAATGGTACAAATGATTGCACGCGATGTTAACAGTGCAAATCTAGGTTTAAAGATTAAAGTTTATCCGGGTAAGTCATTATATAAACCTAAGGAACAATGGGGTGCAATGACAAAAGGCAAGCTGGATATGACTGCATTTCCATTAGCATATGCTGGTGGTCGTCATCCTGAATTAAACTTAACCCTGATGCCGGGTTTGGTTAAAAATCATGACCATGCATTACGTTTAAATAAATCTGAGTTCATGGGGAAAATTAAAAAAATTATGGATGATGCCGGTGTTGTTGTATTGGCAGATACCTGGTTAGCCGGCGGCTTTGTTTCGAAGAAAAACTGTATTCTAGAACCTAAAGACGTTAAAGGTCAGGCTTTCCGTGCAGCGGGTAAGGCATTTAACCAGATGCTGGCTGGTGCAGGTGCATCCATCACTAAAATGCCGAGTTCAGAAATTTACTCTGGGCTACAAACAGGTGTGCTTGATGGTGCAAACACAAGTTCTGCAAGCCTGGTTTCATATCGCATTTATGAGCAAGTTAAATGCTTAACTGCTCCGGGCGACAATGCTTTATGGGTTATGTATGAGCCAATATTAATGTCTAAGAAAACATTTAACAGCTTAACTAAAGAGCAGCAAAAAGTACTTTTGACTGCATCTAAAAAAGCTGAAGTATTTGCAACTGAAGGTGCGAAACAAGCAGACGCTAAACTGGTTGAGGCATATAAAAAAGCAGGTGTTAAAGTCGTAACAATGACAGCTGAGCAAGCTGCTATGTGGCGTGCGATTGCAGATAAGACGTCTTATAAAGATTTTGCTGAAAAAGTAAAAGGCGGTCGTGAGCTATTAGACATGGCGCTGTCTGTTAAGTAAGTCTATAGTATAGGTTAGTTTATTTACTAATCATAAATAAAAACGACCGTTATAATTTTATAACGGTCGTTTTTTTTAATATTAAAAAATACACATGAAAAAATATATTCAGTTTGTTGCTAATACATCAAAGTTATGCGGAATTGTTTCTGCATTAATGATTTTGCTGTCTGTTTTAATTGTTTGCCAGATGGTCTGGATTAGATATGTTTTAGAAGAATCATCAATCTGGCAAACTGAGTTTGTTACTTATCTTTTAATTTCAGCAACATTTATTGGCAGTCCGTATGTTTTATTAACGCGTGGACACGTTAATGTTGATTTGCTTCCATTGTATTTGAAGCAACATTGGCGATTAAGAATGGCTTTATTTGCATCTGTTGTTTCACTGGCATTTTGCCTGATTATTACCTATACCGGGTATGAGTTCTGGTATGAGGCATGGGAAGCAAACTGGAAATCAGATTCGATATGGGAAGTAAGGCTCTGGATACCTTACTTCTCACTACCTTTTGGTTTTACTATTTTATCATTGCAATATATTGCAGATATTTTAAGTTTACTGAATGGTGATGAAATGCCATTTGGTCTCTCTGCTGAAGATACAATGGAGAGTACAACATGAGTACACTTGCTATAGGTTTATCAATTGTTTTTGTATTAGTGTTTTTATTACTTGCAGGTCTTCCGGTTGCTTTTGCACTTGGTTCAGTCGCGATTTTATTTTTAGTTATCTTCGAGGGCGTTGGCAGTGTCGGTGTTCTTGCTGATACTTTATTTGGTAGTCTGGGTGAGTTTGCATTACTTTCCATCCCGATGTTTATTTTAATGGGTGCGGCAATAGCATCATCTCGTGCCGGGAGTGACTTGTATGAAGCATTAGAGCGCTGGTTTTATAAAGTGCCCGGTGGTTTAATTATTTCTAACATTGGCGCTTGTTCTATTTTTGCCGCTTTAAGTGGTTCATCACCTGCAACCTGTGCTGCGATTGGCAAGATGGGTATTCCTGAAATGCAAAAGCGGGGCTTTCCCGATAGCCTTGCAACCGGTGCAATTGCAGCGGGCGG
>JAOUOK010000404.1 GCA_029880425.1 Gammaproteobacteria bacterium | reverse complement strand
TACCGCCAGGCCAATTGATCTTTACCGTGCATTACGTAGTTTAAACCCATCACCCTATATGTTTTATTTAGATTTAGGTGATTTCCACGTTGCCGGTTCTTCACCTGAAATTTTAACGCGCCTTGAAGATGGTGATGTTACGGTACGGCCAATAGCAGGAACGCGTCCACGTGGTAAAACAGCACGTGAAGATAAGTTACTTGAATTTGAATTACTTGCCGATCCAAAAGAGCTGGCTGAACATTTAATGCTCATTGACCTTGGTCGTAATGATGTGGGGCGGATTGCGAAAATTGGTAGCGTACAATTAACTGAGAATATGTTAATTGAACGTTATTCACACGTGATGCATATCGTATCTAACGTAGTGGGTAAGTTAAAGGAAGGATTAAGTGCCATGGATGTTTTACGTGCTACTTTCCCGGCCGGTACGGTCAGCGGTGCTCCGAAGATTCGCGCCATGGAAATTATTGATGAGCTTGAACCGGTTAAGCGTGGTGTTTATGCCGGTGCTATTGGTTATCTTTCATGGCATGGCAATATGGATACGGCTATTGCTATTCGTACCGCGGTTATCAAAGATAAAATGTTGCACATCCAGGCTGGTGCCGGAATAGTGTATGACTCGGTACCTAAAAATGAATGGGATGAAACCATGAATAAAGGGCGTGCAGTTTTCCGTGCGGTTACTATGGCTGAAGCTGGTCTTGATAAAGTTCATCGCTAAGGAGGAATTATGTTATTAATGATCGACAATTATGATTCCTTTACTTACAACCTTGTTCAGTATTTTGGTGAGCTTAAAGTTGAGGTGCAGGTACACCGTAATGATCAAATTACGATAAAGCAAATTGAAGAACTGGCACCTGATTACCTGGTTATTTCACCGGGGCCATGTACACCGAATGAGGCGGGTATTTCTATTGATGCGATTCGTTATTTTGCCGGAAAGATTCCCATTCTTGGAGTTTGTTTAGGACACCAGAGTATTGGCCAGGCATTTGGCGGGAAGATTGTTCACGCTAAAGAAATTATGCACGGCAAAGTATCGCAGGTGCATCATAAAGGGGAGGGTGTATTTAAAAATTTATATAGCCCTTTAGAAGCAACGCGTTATCATTCACTGGTTATTGATAATAAAACACTGCCAAATTATCTTGAAATCACTGCATGGACTGAGTTTGAAGGTGGAACAATGGATGAAATAATGGGGGTGCGGCATAAGCAGTACCCTATTGAAGGTATACAGTTTCACCCTGAGTCAATCCTGACTCAGCATGGTCATGCTATGTTAAAAAACTTTTTGGATTCGGCTAAAAAGAAATAAAGGACAATATTATGGATATGCAAGCTGCAATTAAGACTGTATTAGCGGGTCAGGATCTCAGTGCGGATGAAATGAATAATGTTATGCGCATTATCATGACAGGAGAAGCAACACCTGCTCAAATTGGCGGCTTCCTGGTTGGCTTGCGTATGAAAGGTGAAACAGTTGATGAAATTGCATCTGCTGCAAAAGTGATGCGTGAACTGGCTACCGGTGTAAAAGTATCGGGAGATCACGTTGTTGATATCGTAGGCACCGGTGGTGATGGTTCAAATACTTTTAATATTTCTACTGCCTGTACTTTTGTTGTTGCAGCAGCCGGGGGAACCGTGGCCAAGCACGGTAACCGTTCTGTCTCGAGCAAATCCGGTAGTGCAGATTTATTAGAAGCAGCAGGCGTTAAACTTGATCTTAATGCAGAGCAGGTTGCGAAATGTATTAACGAAGTTGGTGTCGGTTTTATGTTTGCACCAATGCATCATAGTGCAATGAAACATGCCATTGGTCCACGCAAGGAAATGGCGGTAAGAACTATTTTTAACGTGCTTGGACCTTTAACTAACCCAGCCGGTGCACCGAATCAATTACTGGGTGTGTTTGCGGATGAGCTGGTGGAACCGCTTGCTAAAGTATTAAACAAGTTAGGCAGTAATCATGTCATGGTGGTGCATTCAGAAGATGGTATGGATGAAATCAGTATCGGTGCCGCGACCAAAGTTGCCGAGTTAAAAGATGGCAAGGTAACGACCTACACCATTACCCCGGAAGAGTTTGGTATTAACAAAACAGATATTTCCAAACTGGCTGTTAATGGTGCAGAGGAATCATTGGCAATCATTAATAAAGTTCTGGATAACGAAGCCGGTCCTGCTAAAGATATCGTTAGCTTTAATGCTGGTGCGGCAATTTATGTTGCCGGCCTGGCTGATTCTTTAAAGGCTGGTATAGATAAAGCCAATGAAGCTATCGCGTCAGGTGCGGCTAAAGCTAAACTAGATGAACTGGTGAAAGTTTCTAATTCTTTTTAAATTATTTTAACCAAAACGCTCATAGGGAAATCAAAAATTTATTTCTCTTTTCCCCCTGTGAACCTCTATACCCACCAGTGGTAAAAAATTTTATGACAAATACACCTGATATTTTAAAAAAAATCATTAAACGCAAACTCGAAGAAGTTGAAGCGCGTAAAGCTTTAACACCCTATGCGGATGTTAAAAAATATGCAAAATCTGCAAC
>JAOUOK010000403.1 GCA_029880425.1 Gammaproteobacteria bacterium | reverse complement strand
ATCATTATCCACTTCAGTTTCAACAGGCTGTGATTTACTTTTTGATTTCTTTGTTGCTTTCTTTTCAGGTTCTGGGGTGGATATTGCTTCTTCTACTATTTTTTCTTCTTCAGTATCATCTTTAAGCCATGCTAATGGATCATGTCCAATCATTGATTTAGTTTTTTTTGCCATTACAATGTTCTGCCTTCTAATAAATCTGTTGCAAGAGAAAAGTAGTCCTCAGCACCATTACTGTTGCCACGGTATTCGAAGATTGTTTGTCCAAAACTTGGACTTTCAGCAAGTGCTGATGTTTCTCTTATCGGGGTCGATAAAACTTTATTCGGAAAATGTTCAACTAATGCATGGTATACATCCTGAGCCAGTTTACGCCTGTTGTGAAAACGAGTAACCACAACCCATTCTTTAAATGTTTTGCCCAGCGATTTTTCAAACATCTTAAAAGTCCCCATCAAATGTGACAAACCATGTAAGGATAAATATTCACTGGCAACAGGTATTATGACTTCCTCTACGGCATACAGCGCACTTATAACTAAAAAACCCGATGCTGGAGGACAATCTATAAAAACAAAATCCTGCCCTTCCAGTTCTTTAAGTGCTGCATTTAATCGTTTAGCCTGTGCGGATGAGCCTTCGCTTAACTGTTCAATCTGAGCAAGCTTACTACCGGCTGGCACAAGATAAAGATTTTCACGAGCCAGCTGAATAACATCGTTAATTTCTGATTCATCCAGTAGAACTTCATCAATCCCAGGCAAACCATGTGTATCAACGCCCAGGCTTGCAGATAATGATCCTTGTGGATCGAGATCAATAACAGTTACCTGTTTACCTCGTTCAGCTAAAGCATATGCCAGGTTAGCAACTGTTGTTGTTTTACCAACACCGCCTTTCTGATTGATAACTGCAAAAAGACGCATTACCTTTTATCTCCAGACCTAATAGTTTAACTTATGTTTAGTTGTTATCTTCCATTCTAAATTGCAATGCTAATCCAGATAGTAATTTAACTTTACCTGTCATTTCTGAACTGGCAGCCGCTGCTTGCTCAACCAGGGCAGCATTTTGTTGTGTCATTTCATCCATTTGTCCTACAGCACTGTTAACTTGTTCAATACCATTTGCCTGTTCCTGACTTGAAGCCGCAATTTCAGCAATAATATCCGTTACTTTTTTAACACCTGTTACAATTTCTTCAAGCGTTTTACCAGACTCATCTACCAGCTCACTTCCTTGTTGCACTTTGAGTACGCTGTCACTAATTAAACCCTTAATTTCTTTTGCTGCATCTGCACTTCGTCCTGCCAGGGTACGAACCTCACTTGCCACAACAGCGAAACCACGACCTTGTTCACCCGCTCGTGCTGCTTCAACTGCAGCATTCAGTGCAAGTAAGTTAGTCTGGAATGCAATCTCATCAATCACACCAATGATGTCTGCAATCTTTTTACTACTGCTATTAATTTCACTCATTGCAGTAACCGCTTTAGCAACAACAGCACCACCTTTTTCTGCCTGGTCACGTGTACTTGCAGCTAACTGGTTAGCCTGGCGTGTGTTATCGGCATTTTGTTTTACAGTGGATGTCATTTCTTCCATACTTGAAGCTGTTTCTTCAAGTGAAGATGCCTGTTCTTCAGTCCGTTGAGAAAGATCAGTATTGCCGCTTTCAATTTCAGCTGCAGTACGTAGCAGTACATCAGATGACGCCTTCACCTGGCCAATCGCTGTGCGTAATTTTGACTGTGCAAATGTTAATGCATATTGGAGTTGACCTACTTCATCTGTTGTTCCGGTATAAATATATTGTGCTAAAAGGTTATTAGCTACAGACTTTGATTCATTTGAAAAACGAATAAGATGTCTTAACGTATGTCGAATAGCAAAATGTGTTGCAGCTAAAGCAATAACACCGCCCCCCACAAACAAAGGCCATCCAACACTGCTTCCAAATATACTAAAAATTATTAGTAATGGTATTAACACAGAGCCAACTGCAATGCTGACTTTTGTCCCTATTCCAAAGTTAAACCGCCCTAGACTGACATCATCAAGTTTTGAACGACGTTTATCTTCATCAGACTTTCCTGACATAATTTTTGCATAAAGCTTAGTTGCCCTATCAACCCACTCTCTTTTAGGCTTGGCACGAACAGACTGGTAACCTGTGACTTTGCCATCAATATACATAGGACTGACATAAGCATCGACCCAGTAGTGATCACCATTTTTACAACGGTTTTTTACCATGCCTATCCAGGGTTTATTTGCTTTAACATGGGTCCATAAATCAGCAAATGCTTCTGGCGGCATTTCTGGATTACGAACCACGTTATGATTTTTACCAATAACTTCATCTGTCTCAAACCCACTGATACTCATAAAGTCTTCGTTTGCAGTATCTATAATTCCTTTTAAATCAGTGGTAGAAATAATTTCAGTGCTATCACTAAAGTGTTGCTCATTGCCTGTAACAGGAGTATTGATTTTCATAAGTTGTTCTCCACTAACCTTTATACATAATTCATATTCAAATGAAATATGAGTTCATTATTAATTTAAAA
>JAOUOK010000032.1 GCA_029880425.1 Gammaproteobacteria bacterium | reverse complement strand
ATCGACATCCGGCATCCAAATATCAAGCAAGATCAGGCTGGGTTGTTGCTGGCGATAAGCATGGCGAGCCGTTTCGCCATTTTCAGCCACTTCAACCTTGTAGCCTTCATCTTCCAGTATTTCCTGGACTAAATGGCGAATATCCGGTTCATCATCAACAACTAAAATATAGGGTGTGTTGCTTGTATTAATTTGATCTGGATTATTTTCCATTGGATTAAGCTGCTGCATCATTATTGTGTTTTAACGTCTCAGGCTCGATAAAAAGGCTGGTTGATTTTTTAACCGGTAGTTTAATTATAATACTTGCACCGCCATTTTCAGCATTTTCAGCAAATATCATACCGCCATGTTCCTCGACGATCTTTTTTACAATGGCCAGTCCAAGGCCACTGCCCCTGGGTTTGGTAGTGACATAAGGCTCAAATAACTGGTCAAACATATCATCTGCTATGCCTGGCCCGGTATCAGTAATTTTAAGTTCAACATAACGACAGGCATGTTCTTCAGCACAGCGGGTAGAGATATAAACTTTTTCTTCCTTTTTCTCTCGCTGCGAATCAGTATGATATTCCTGGTTTGCTTCTAAAGCGTTTTTAATCAGGTTATGAAGAAGTTGGCGTAAGCGACCTATGTCAGCTTCAATGGTTGGGTTGGTTGAATCAAGGCTGACAGAAAAAAGTGATTCGTTATGGGGTGAGATATATAAATCCAGAACCTCGGTAATAATTTTATTTAATTGAATGGTATCGAGATTCAGAGATGGCATGCGAGCATAATCAGAAAATGCCTTAACCATTTCTTTAAGGGTTTCGACCTGTTGTACAATGGTATGGGTAGAGCGATCAAGGATATCAGCTTCCTGTTCATCCATCTTGTCAAGGTACTTGTGTCGTATACGTTCTGCCGAGAGTTGAATGGGTGTAAGCGGGTTTTTAATTTCATGCGCAAGCCGCCTGGCAACTTCTCCCCATGCTGCATTACGTTGTGCTTTTACCAGCTCAGTAACATCATCAAATACAATAATGTTTCCGTCTTCAAGCGTTTCGCTGCTTGTTGATAAAGAAATTAAAGTTCCACGGCAAATTAATATTTTACGTGTACCACCAATAAATAAAACGACCTCTTCCTGCCATTGTTTTTCTTTTGCTTCAATATGCGGATAAACAGCATCAACAAAATGTTGCAGGTGTGGATTGGCTTCAATCGCATCATCCAGGAAGTGTCCAATAAAGGGAGTTAAACTGGCATTAAGAATTTGATTTGCAGCATGGTTTGTTGTTTGTAAAAAATTATGTGTATCAAGTGTAACAACACCCGATGACAAGTTTCCAAGTACTGTTTCTAGATAGCCATGTTGAGCTTCGGCCTGTTGTTGACTGACCCTAGCGCTGTCCTGCGCAATGGAAATTTTTTGAGTCATTTCATTGAATGAGCGCACCAGGAAACCAAGTTCATCTTTACCGGGTAAGGGTAAACGTTTTTCATAGTTACCAGCCGCGACGGCACGGGTACCCTCTACCAGGTCAGATATAGGTGCAACCATACGTCGTGCGGCAAAAAAGGCGGCCCAGATTGAAGTTAAAATACTGAGTAATAAAATAAGTGACAAGGTTAAAATAAAGCTGTACTTAAGTGGTAAACGTAAGATTGTTAATGATCTCACCGCACTAAATGCTTGTTGTACATTTTCTGCAAGCTGGTTAATTCGCGGTGTGATTGGATAGAGTAACTGCAATATACGACCATCTAAAACAGGATCAGGGTTTGCCATATTGATAGCAATACGAATATGTAATCCAATTTCGGGGATTGGGACTAAACCAAAATCTTCATGACCCAAACGCAAACGTTGTAAGGTGCTGTCTTCCAATTGTTGTGGTAATAAGCGGGTTGTTTCACTGATACTTGATGCCACGATACGACCATCATTGGTAAACAAGGTAAGTTCATTTGCACCACTTTCAGCGCGTAATTCATTTAAGGTTAAAGTTGCGAGTTCGTTTGATATAGCATTAAGACGAGGTGCCATTTGTTGTGTTTGTCGATAGAGTTCACGAACGCGTACACCCAGAGACGTTTTACTTAATTCAAGCGCGTCATTTAATGCATTTTCAACGCGAACATCAAACCAGCTGTCGATACCACGTTGTATAAAATCGAGTGAGAAATAATACACAACAGAAACAGGTGTTGATGAAAGTATGACAAACATCACCACTAAACGGGTTGTTAAACGTGATCCGGTTTTACCCTGGCGGTATTGCTGAATCAGGTGCCAGACACTTTTACCAATCATGGTGATTAATAAAATTGCAGCGAGTAAATTAATTCCAATTAATAAAGAATAAAGTCGCCCGAATAATAACGAGTTATGAGTAGCAATGCTCATTAAATATAATGAAGTGAGCAGCAGTACAGAGACAACCGCAATGGGTGCGTTACTTGAAAAAAATTGCCTGATTAATGTTTTAATGGCCATGAATACCAGTCACTTTCAAGTTGCCATTGGGAGGATATATAAGCAATTGGACGCATGGGTGCGGGTAAGGATTCGATATCAAGATAAGTCCGGATACGTGCGTAATACTGATCACCCTTTTCTAATAAGTTTTTATCGATTAAAGGAAATTCACGAACATTACTTAAGGAATATAACGCGGCGTTTAAGCTTACATAATTATTTTGTGCACCACTATTTAAATTATGGATAATATATTTTTCAGATAAGGCGTGATAGAGAAGAAGGTAACCCTGTTCAAGCTCCGCGATGGTCTTATCCCACCACCAGTCACGATCTTTTAATACTTCAATATTGAGCAGGATAATTAGTGGAACGCCACTACGCAGCGCTTCCAGTGCATCATCTGAAAAATTAAGATCGATCTTAGCTTCGAGTTGGTAAACATTTTTAATAAGCTGAGTGTTTGCAGAAACAATAGTAAATCCATCAGCATATGATTGAACGGGTATGAAGGCGCTGATTAACAGGCACAATAAAGCAGTAAATAATTTATTATTATTTTTGCTTTTGAATAAGTGCATAAAAGAAACCATCCATTCCATCTTCACCGGGCAATACCTGTCTACCGGCAATTTGCTGCTGTCCCCAGTCTGCAATTATGGGTTGTAGTTCGGCATCTGCATGTTGTTGAAGAAAGTGTTGTATTTGTAGTGTATTTTCTTCTGGCAGAACGGAACATGTTGCATACAAGAGCATACCTCCAGACTTCAGCAGAGGCCAGAGCGCATTAAGAATTTGCTGCTGATCCTGGATTAATTTTGCAATATCACTTTCATGACGGAGCAGTTTAATATCAGGATGACGACGTATTACACCACTGGCACTGCAAGGTGCGTCGAGTAAGATGCGATCAAAGGGTTTTTTGTCCCACCATGAACCAGGATCAAAGGCATTTGCAGTAAGAAGCTGTGCCCTGAGCCGGGTACGATCAAGGTTTTCCTGTACTCTTTTTAAACGGTTTTTTTCAATATCAATAGCCAGCAGATCCAGCTCGTGTTGACGTTCAAGCAAATGGATCGTTTTGCCACCGGGGGCGGCACAGGCATCAAGAATACGCTCACCCTTTTGAGGGTTTAACAGGATAGCGGCAAGCTGGGCTGCTTCATCCTGTATTGACACTTTACCCTGTTCAAACAAGGGTAGCTGGTTCACCATAACCGCTTTATTTAAATATATAGCATCCGGTGAGTGTCTTGATATTGAGGCACTAATTTTATGCTCGTGTAGTAATTCGAGGTACTTTTCTCTGCTGATATGCCCACTATTAAGGCGCAAGGTCATGGGTGGGTTTTGATTATTAGCATTGAGTATTTCTTTCCAATAATCATTTTCCGGCCAGCTTTGTTTTATTAACCTGATCCACCAGTATGGATGGGCATAATACGCTTCAGCATTCTTTTCCATTTTTTGATTAATACTATCAGCCTGGCGTTGATAGTTTCTTAATACCGCGTTGACTAAATTTTTAGCCCAGGGCTTTTTTAATGACCTGGTGACTTTTACCGTTTCAGAAACAGCCGCGTGATC
Source organism: Gammaproteobacteria bacterium (assembly GCA_029880425.1). GTDB lineage: Bacteria > Pseudomonadota > Gammaproteobacteria > UBA6429 > Thiohalophilaceae > JAGLTQ01. The sequence goes on along the minus strand of JAOUOK010000032.1, from coordinate 5,803 downwards.
TGGAATGCGCATTTCAATTAATTGATAAAGTCCGCTTAGGATAAGAAGAAAAACATCCTGATCCTTTGTTTTAAGGGGTTTACTAATCAATTGGTTGGCAATAAAAGCTAAGCGTGGGTACAGGCGAATAACACCATAACTCATTGCCTGAATAAGACCATGTTCACTGTGATCAATGTTGTCACTATATTTTGCAATAGCGTCGGGAAGGTTGCGGCCATGCCGGGTGACTTGCAATAAGATTTTTACTACCGCGAGTCGACTATTCATTATTAATCGTCATAATTTTGTTTAAATAAGCTTAAGCCGGGTTTTGAAATACGCTTCCAACAGGAAGCTGTTTTGCATGCCCGTTCATAAAGGCAGCGACGTCCATGGCTTTACTACCTGAAGGTTGCAAGTTAAGTATGCGTAATATTCCTTCGCCACAAATAACATCAATACCTTTTTTATCACATGAAACAACAGTGCCAGGTTTATAATTGGTTTTAGTCGGTGAATTAAGCTCAATAACTTTAGCTTGCCATATACGCAAGGTTTTATCTTCATGCCGGGTATAGGCAACCGGCCATGGGTTAAAGGCACGGACAAGACGTTCAATTTCTACTGCAGAATTTTGCCAGTTAATCTGGGCTTCTTTTTTATCAAGTTTATGCGCATAGGTCGCGAGGGCATCATCTTGTACAACAGGATTAAGAGAATGATTAGCGACATTATTCAGTGTTTCTAAAATGGCTGATGCGCCAATTTCGGCCAGCTTGTCATGCAAACTACCGCCATTATCTTGCTCAGTAATTGGGCAGGATGAGAGCTGTAAAATATCACCGGTATCAAGGCCAGCATTCATTTGCATAATGGATATACCTGACTCTTTATCGCCCGCGGCAATGGCTCGCTGGATGGGTGCCGCGCCACGCCAGCGTGGCAATAAAGATGCATGGATATTCAAGCAACCAAATTTCGGAATATCCAGAACGGCCTGAGGTAACAATAACCCATAGGCGGCAACCACCATGACATCGGCATTTAATGATCGCAATTCTTCCTGGGCATCAATATCTTTTAATTTTTCAGGTTGATAAACCGGGATATTATATTTGAGTGCAACTTCTTTAACCGGGCTGGCACGTAATTTACGCCCTCTTCCGGCAGGACGATCGGGCTGGCTATAAACTGCAACCACCTCGTGCTCAGATTCAATCAGTGCCATGAGTGAAATGGCGGCAAAATCAGGCGTACCGGCAAAAATAATTCGAAGTGATGACATAAAATAGCTTTCGTTATGGTTTATTTTGAAAAATTTTAAAGACCACGGGGAACACAGGGTTCACGGGGTAGTTATGATTTAAAATCTTTTCCCAGTGTACCCTGTATCCCCAGAGGTTAGTTTTTTGATTATTATTACAGCAATAATAAAAGGCCTTACATGGCGCTACGTTGCTGTTTCTCTAATTTTTTACGGATGCGTTGTTTTTTCAGATTCGATAAATAATCAACAAAGAGCTTGCCCTCAAGATGATCCATTTCATGTTGAATACAAATTGCGAGTAAGCCATCAGCTTCCATTTCAAAGCTTTTCCCCTCTTTGTCGAGAGATTTTACTTTTATTTTTTCTGCTCGATGCACTGTTTCATAAATTCCTGGAACAGATAAACATCCTTCATCAAATGTCTGATCGCCATCTTTTTCAAGGATTTCGGGGTTTATAAGCACAATTGGCTGGTTTTTGTCTTCAGATATATCAATGACCAATACGCGTTCATGCACGTTAATTTGTGTGGCGGCAAGGCCAATTCCAGGTGCGTCATACATCGTTTCAAGCATATCGGCGATAAGGGTACGGTGCTTATCTGTCACTTCAGCAACCGGTTTTGCCTTAATACGCAGGCGTTCATCAGGAAAATGTAAAATATTTAAAATGGCCATGATTTAATCTAAGTAATTGGGTATGTAGTTAATATAGGGGCAAATTTGTAAAATTCATTATATTTTGTCATGAGAGCTTACACCAGAAACTATTTTATTAACTTTATCGCATCTTTCTCTAGTACTTTTATAGGAAAAGCTGCTAACATCATGATACTAATAGATAAGAAGGTGCTGAGGAGAGGGAATAATAACTGGATTTTGTGCCAATTTTGCACTAAATACATATGTAATCCTTCAATTTAACTTCAAATTAGTGCCTCGATTTAAGGGAAGCATAATGAATAATAAAATGACCGGCTTGCGACTCGCGTCTTTTCTCTTACCTGCGCTCATGGTCCTTGGTTCAATCAGCTTGAGTGGTTGTGGATCTTCTAAACCAGCTGTTCAACAAGAGCCGATGTCTCAGCCTGAAGAACCGATGGAAACGCAGGAAGTTGAGGTGCAGGAAGAAGTTCCAGTTGTCACTCATGATTACCCTGAACGTTATGTTGTCGTTAAAGGTGATACCTTATGGGATATCTCAAAACGTTTTCTTAAAGACCCCTGGCGTTGGCCTTCTGTCTGGCACATTAATCCAGGTATTCGAAATCCTCATTTGATTTACCCTGGTGACGTAATCGTCATGTATATTATTGATGGTAAACCTTATATTACCCTTGATGGACAGGCAGGCGTGCGTCCTGGCAGTCAACCCACTCAGAAACTGCCTCCAGAAATCAAACCGGGCCTGAAGGTTGTGAAGCTATCACCAACAGCACGAACCAGTGGTATCCATAAAGCAATTTCAACGATTCCAATGGCTGCAATTCGCCCTTTCCTCGATCGTCCACGTTCAGTGACTGAAGATGAGTTAGAAGATGCGCCTTACATTGTTTCGAGTTATGAAGAGCATTTAATCAGTGGAACAGGTAACCGGATTTATGCCCGCAACCTGGAAAACCCGATCAGTGCTTACAATGTAGTACGCCCGGGTAAACCGTATATTGATCCTGAATCGGGTGATACATTGGGTTATGAAGCCATCTATCTTGCTGATGCACGGCTGGTGAAGGTCGATGAAGAGGGCAGTAAACCTGCCACGTTAGTTGTCACCAGGGCATTACGTGAAGTGTTGAATAACGATGTCTTAATTCCTTATGAAGAACGAGAAGAAATGTTCCAGTTCACACCTCGGTCACCTGAAACCGATGTGAAAGGTCAAATTATGGATGTCTTTAACGGGGTATCACAAATTGGCCAACACATGGTTGTAGTTTTGAACCGCGGTGAAGATGATGGTTTGGCACCGGGACATGTGCTCGCGGTAATGCAAAAAGGCGCGCGTGTTTATGATTCAAAAGCCTGGCTATTTAGTAGTGTAGACTTACCGGATGAACGTGCTGGCATCATGATGGTGTTTAAAACCTATAAGAAAATGAGTTATGCGTTGATCATGGAAGCGAATCGAGCGATGCATGTTAACGATCGTTTCCAGAAACCCTAATCACAAATAATGTGGAGCTAGATTACTGCGTTGTGAATGAACTCAAAATGCTCATGTATTAAATATACATTCCGCTTTTTCACTCATTCACGCCTTGTTCTCTAACCCCACATTATCCGTGAATAATCATTAGTATAAAAATACACCAATAAATTTTTAAAAGTCTCATGCACTTTATGTGCACTCCTTTTTTTCATTAATCCATGCCTTGCTCTTTAACTTCTCACTTTCCGTGTGAATCTCTATTTTTTTGTAATATGTTTTTCTCGATATTTTCTAATACTAATTCAGTGATACACTCTGTTATACCAAACGGACTTGGTGAGGACAGGTTAAATGACAGATACAGAAAATTCTTTACGAAATTGGTTAGCGCTTACTCATGTACCCAACCTGGGACCGGTGGGTATACATTCACTTCTTGAACACTTTGATAACCCAACGGCAATTTTTGAAGCTGGACAGGCGGCATGGCGGCAAGCGGGTGTATCCGACAAGTTGATTCAAAATCTATCAGCGTCAGACTGGGAAAAGGTCGAGGTTGATTTACGCTGGGTAGAACAGAATGAAAATGCCAGCATCCTGACCCTGGAGGATGAGGCTTATCCTTCATTGCTAAAAGCCATCCCTGATGCGCCCCCTATTCTATATATACTTGGTCAGGCAGAAATTCTGAAGCTACCACAACTTGCGATTGTCGGGAGTCGAAACCCAACTCATGCAGGCAAGGAGATTGCGCATGATTTTGCAGCTTATTTAACACGCATGGGCATGACGGTAACCAGTGGTATGGCACTTGGAATAGATACTGCTGCTCACCAGGGTGCACTTGATATCATGCAGGCAGCTTCTGAGGGACATGGATTTACCGTGGCTGTTACAGGGACAGGTTTAGATCGCGTATATCCAGCTAAAAATCGCGATGTTGCGCATAAAATTGCTGAAAATGGGGTTTTAGTATCAGAATACCCACCAGGTACACCTCCCCTGCCTGGTAATTTTCCACGTCGAAACCGGATCATTAGTGGCTTGAGTATGGGCGTGCTGGTGGTTGAGGCAGCACTTCAAAGTGGTTCACTCATTACGGCACGTCTGGCGTTGGAGCAGGATCGGGAAGTATTTGCCGTTCCCGGTTCTATTAATCACCCGCTGGCCAAAGGCTGCCATGCCTTAATCCGGCAAGGGGCAAAACTGGTTGAAACGGCTGAACATATTATTGAAGAGCTGGAAGGATTTGTCGCAATGCTGGGGGAATCTCCTGATATTAGTCAAAGATCGGTCGATAAAAAAGAAGAAAAAGAAAATAATTTCACCCACAATGTGGACGAAGAATATAAACAGGTATTGAAATGTGTTGATTTTGAACCCACATCTGTCGACAAAGTGGTTGAAAGAAGTGGATTGACTGCGGATGCTGTTTGCTCCATGCTATTGGTATTGGAATTGCAAGGGTATGTAACAGCCTTATCTGGTGGCTACTACTGTCAAGGCAGGTAAGAGGAAGTAAAATGAAAGAAAATATACTCGAAGTGTTGATGTATCTGTTTGAGAACTACATGAACGACGAAATTGAGTTTGATACAGATGAAGAATCACTAAGAACTGAGCTGGAGCAAGCCGGTTTCCATAAAGCGGAAATCAGCAAGGCATTTTATTGGCTGGAGGGTCTGGCAGGTTTGCAGGATGGTACCGAGCAACTTACGCTTAATGCAGAATCCATTCGAGTTTATACCGCTGAAGAAGTTGAAAAGCTTGATTTAGATAGTCGGGGCTTCTTAATGTTTCTCGAGCAAACAGGTGTACTTGATCACAATACACGTGAAATGGTTATTGATCGGATCATGGCTCTGGAATCTGAAGAAATCGATCTTGAGCAACTTAAATGGGTTGTATTGATGGTGTTATTTAATCAGCCAGGTCGTGAAGCAGCCTATGCCTGGATGGAAGACCTAGTCTTCGAAGAAATGCCAGGGATCTTGCATTGAGTTTCATAATTAACAATTAAATTAAACAGTGCCCGCCTTATGCGGGCATTTCCTTTTATGTAATGGTTTAAAAAAATTATGGCAAAAAATGTCGTCATTGTAGAGTCACCGGCTAAGGCCAAGACAATCAAAAAATACCTCGGTAAAGGTTTTGAAGTACTGGCTTCGTATGGCCATGTACGTGATTTGTTACCGAAAGAAGGTGCGGTCGATCCTGCTAATGACTTTAAGATGAAATTTCAACAAATTGAAAAAAATGAGAAACATGTTGATGCCATCGCCAAGGCATTAAAAAAAGCAGATGCCTTATATCTCGCGTCGGATCCGGATCGAGAAGGTGAGGCCATTGCATGGCATTTATATGAACTATTAGAAGAACGTGGATTATTAAAAGATAAAGAGGTTG
>JAOUOK010000402.1 GCA_029880425.1 Gammaproteobacteria bacterium | reverse complement strand
CTAATTTCCAGACGAGGATAATGAATAGCCGCATTTTGACTTCTCATGGCACCAACCCACGTAATTAGGTCTCCTGCCGCTGTTAAATTATCTGCGCTATCCCAATCAGAAACTGAATCAACAAGAAGGAATGCACGCTTCTTTTCACAATACGTTTCACATGACGGAATAAGTCCACCAGCATCTGTATCAGACATTGTGGCCATATCAGGCACACAAAGAATATTAAAAATCTCTGGCGCGATATTTTCAAGCGCATAAATTCCTTCTTTACCAGCTTCATTACCTGTATATGGAACCGAATCAGTTGGCATACTCCCATTACCACCACCAGTCAATGAAACAAAATCAGTATCTGTAGGCGCATCATCGCCAAACAAACCAGATCTTGGAAAACTTGCAGCCCCCAACGACGTAATATCTACTAATTGCGAGCCCTTATTGACAATTGAGACTGCATATCGATCGCTCGCTGAATCTAATGACAGGTTCATAAATGACTCGGCTGAAACCACTCCAAGATCACCTGCAGCCACATCATTCACTTCACGTACATACAAGTTAAAATTACCTGGGCTATCCGTAGATTCATCGATTGCAAACTGAACATTATCACCCCAGGCGCCTTCACTTTTTGCGCTTACAGATATATTTGCCAATGGGTCAATCGGAGCATAATTTAGAGATGAAGCAAGTGGTGTTCCTGCTGATACTCGAACAATCCACGCAATGCTTCCTCCGTTAAGATAGTACTGACGCACTGCATAACTCGTTTCGCAGTCTGAATCCAGACCACCGAACTTTCTCTGAAAATCACCAAAACTGGTAATCATTGTTGCTTCATTCATAGGCCCGCGTTTTAAATATCCGACAAAGGCAGTGTTTGATGTGCTGACACCAGTAATGGTTCTTACTCCGCTGGGTATCTCTTCTATATATACCCCTGGATAGGTTGGTGAAACTGGCATGGTTATCCCTCCTGAAAGTGAATTAGTATTTTATAAAGTAGATAAACTTTAAAATCATGGTCAGGGTGTTGGAGTTGCATCTCGCCCTACCACAACAGAAATCGTGACATTCGAAGTAAAGTTATTAGTAAAAAACAATGATGACGGTGCTGCATCAAACATATTAACTGCATTTTCGCCAATTAAAATAAGAGGTTCCTCGAGAGTGATCGCAGTTGCGCCAGAATTATTTATTTTATAACTAATATCTGCACCATAATCGGAAGCAGATATTGCTAAAAATTTAACCTGACCAGCCCCACCAGGCTGAATCTCGACTTCGCGATCTGTATCAGCTGATCCTGTATCCGTACCCGCAAGATCGACCATAACAGAATCAACCCCTTCTATATTCTGCTCACCAGACAAAAATATTTTTGATCCGCCAATGTTTATATTGCTTGTCCAGGTTATTTGCTGTGCCATTTTTTATCCTCCGTTAAAAACCCGAATATTGAATAAATATTTCTAGCTTGAAATATTTAGCCGATATATTTTTTTTCCATCTTTGTTCTCGCTAAGATGGATTACTCCTTTTGAAATTAAAATATTTAGCGCGCTTTCTACTTGTTCACAAGTATCAACAAATCTTTGTTTTTGTATCCACCAACGTGTTATACCTTCCAGGCTATCTGCAGCCTGAGGATAATTCGTCAAATACGATTGGATTTCGTTTACAAGAAAATGAATGTGTTTTTCTTCAGACACGCTACCGCCATACCAGTTTTGCTAGCAGGATAGGATTTACAAATTACGATAAAGAGATATAGCAAAAGTGATGCCATCGAATAATTCTTTTATCATACAAAGACTTATCGAAATTCATGTAAATTAAATGGGTCACGAACGACCCACCTTTACAATTTCACAAATTCAAATAGGATTGTTATCAGGTTTTTTTAAAGACAAAAAAAATAACCGGGTTAAAATTGACCCGGTTATTTAATTCTATAGTTTGATTTTTTCAGTGAAATTATTTTATGCCGTGTTTTTTAAGCAATTTCCCTAACGCCCTTCGTTCTTTCCCAGCTTTTTCTGCTGCTCTTGTTACATTTCCATTTGTTTCTATTATTAACCATTGTAAATATTGTTTTTCAAAAATCTGCACAACATTAGTTTTTGCTTCAGAGAAGCTCTGGCAATCAAATGCTGCTATTCTTCGATCAATAGGGTGCTGCCGTCGATCATCAATTTCCATATCAAGTAAGTCAACTATTTCAACTTCATCGGTCAACAGGTATGAACGATGTATTCGATTTTCTAGCTCGCGCACATTTCCAGGCCAACAATAATAATTCATAGTCTTTTTTGAATGTCTGCTTAAATATCTGGCCGGCCCCTGATATTTATTCTTACACTCATCTAGAAAATGTTGAGCCAGAATATTTATATCGCCAGAACGTGCCCTAAGAGGAGGCATAACAATATTCATGAGATTCAAACGAAACAATAAATCCTGACGAAAATCATTTTTGTTAGCCAGATCGTTGAGTGGGGAATTTGTTGCAGATATAATCCTCACGTTCGCATTTCTATATTTTTTACCACCTATTCGTCGATATTTATTATCCTGAAGAAAACGCA
>JAOUOK010000046.1 GCA_029880425.1 Gammaproteobacteria bacterium | reverse complement strand
GAAAAAATATAATTGCGATGACATCACGACGGCAGATAATGATGAAGTGAGTAGAAAGGTGTACCGGCTTTTAGTCTAAAAATTTACGACATGATAAAACTGATAACGCAATCCAGTATCACTACGAATCACGAAAAGCTAATACAACCGCTGCGAAGATATAGATTCATTGAAGAGTTTATGGTAATTTGAAAATACCCCTGTTTTAGAAGCTTACCAACAAGAACGAATTAATGGAAAAGTAACAACTGTAATCATCACGCTGATTACTAAATTAGAAGTATTCTAATAATTGTTGTTAACTATTAAGGACTAGGCAATGAAACACACTACCCTGTTTCTCTTTACGTTATTTTATATTGCATTTATATCTACAGGACATGCTGAACAGCTTAACTTCAAAATTCCTAAAAACTATAAAATTGCTTTCAAAAAACAAAACAACAATCAGAGTATTATTGAATTCATCAGAAGAAGCGAGTCTTTAAAAAACTGGACCCGTATGGTCACCATACAGAGCTTTAAATATATTAAAGAATATAAACCAGAACCATTCATCCTCAATATGGCTAAGCTGGCCAGGAGACAATGCGGTACCACCCAGGTTTTCCCGGTTAAAAACGGAAAACAAAATGGGTACCCTTTTTCACATAAAGTTATTGTCTGCGACCCTAATAAATTCACAAAAATACCTGAAACCATGAATATCAAGGCTATTAAAGGGAAAAATAAGTTTTATGTCGCCCAGGTTTCTAACCGTGTAGATATCGATGAAAAAGAAATGAAATTTTGGGCAAATTATCTACGTGATATTGTAATTAAATAATCAAACACATTAATTACCAGCATAGTAGGAAGGCTATTAGCACAAAATTAAGCCGCCGACATAAAAGAGCAAAAGATACTATTAGTAATTTATAAATTACCTATACAGGAACTTTTTTTTTAAAACATGAATTACATCTAATTATATCCTGTTTAAAGTAAGTATAATTATAAAAATTCACAAAAATAAATAAATCTGATGCCAAATATACTAACATGGGAAAAAAACGGGCTGTACTGGAAGTACACTGACAAAATTACAGGTGAAGAACTTTTAGACGCAAGCACTATTGTTTATGATGACCCAAGATTTAGTGATATTAAATATAAGTTAGTTGATTTTATCGATGTAAAAATTGCTGAAGTAGATAAAGAAGATATAATACGACTTGCATGTCAACACAGAGCAGCTGTGTTATCTAATCCCTGCGTTAAAAATGCAATTGTAATCGATTCAAAGAGTAATAAACTAGCCAATAAGTTTGTTGAATTATTTAAAGGTTCAAACTGGGAAGTACAGCTCTTTCAAAACATCGATGAAGCTAATGAGTGGCTGGGTAGGTAGTAAAGTTTTAACAACCTACAACATTGAACCTGCTTCTGACCAATAACCAACCTGCATCAATTCAAAATTTCGCCTTAAATCTATACACCTTAGTTTAAAAATATTACTCTTAATACATATTAAAATACTGAGGTTACATTTTGCAGAGAATTCTCCTAATTGAAGATGAATCATCAATTGCCGACACGGTCATTTATGCACTTGAAACGGAAGGTTTCATGGTCAAGTGGCATTCATTAGGGCAAGAAGCGCTTAATGATCTTCAGCAGGATTCAGATTACTCACTAATAGTCCTCGATGTTGGCTTGCCTGATACGAATGGTTTTGATCTATGCAAAGCGATTCGTCGATTTTCTGAAATTCCAATTATCTTTCTCACCGCAAGGAATGAAGAAATTGACCGAATTGTTGGGCTAGAAATCGGGGCAGATGACTATGTGACTAAACCTTTTAGTCCGCGTGAACTCTCGGCCCGGGTAAAAGTGATCCTTAAGCGAACGACACTTTCTTCAACGTACAGACAAAAGTGCATCTTTGTAGTTGATGCTAAAAAAGCAAAAATTATTTATCATCAACAGGAGTTGGACTTAACCCGCTACGAATTTTTTATTTTAAAAAAATTATTACAGCAACCTGGGCGTGTATTTTCACGTGAGCAAATTATTGATGATGTCTGGACTGAGCCTCATGCAAGTATGGATCGTGCCGTTGATACGCATATCAAAACATTACGCCAAAAATTAAAACAGGTTGATGAATCTACTGATCCCATAAAAACCCATCGGGGATTGGGCTACAGTATAAGCGGGACAGTCAGTGAGTCTTAGTTTACGAATATTTATTGCTTACTTTCTGTTGATTGGATTTTCAACATGGATTGTCATGCAAAACATCACCACCGAACTAATTCCCGCAATGCGACAATCATTAGAAGAAGCCCTGGTAGATTCTGCTTATATGATGGCAGAAACCGTTAAGGATGACGTTATAAACAACTCACTTGAAAACGGGAAGTTTGCCAAAAATATTAACGAATTTTCTCGCCGCCGTATCGAAGCAAAGATCTCAGGCCACACCAGTCATGATACTAATACGCTTATCTATATTACAGACGATAAAGGTATTGTGCTGTATGACTCAACTGGAAAAGATGTCGGTAAAGATTACTCAAAATGGAATGATGTCTATCTCACATTACGTGGCAAATATGGTGCACGAACAACACGGGAAAATAAAAATGATCCGGGCAGCAGCGTGATGTATGTTGCGGCACCGATAAAAAAAGAGCAGCAAATCGTCGGCGTGTTAAGTGTCGGTAAACCCAGCGCAAGTGTACAACCCTACTTTGAAAATGCCGTAAAAAAAATTGAAACCAAGATCCTGTTATTGCTCGTAGTTTCTCTGGCACTGGTTAGCCTGATTGTTTACTGGTTAACTTTATCAATTCGTCAACTCACACTATATGCAAAAGATGTTCGCGAAGGTAAAAAGGTCAACGTACCTGACTTAAGAGAAAAGGAACTTGCCCAACTGGCAACAGCTATGGATGAAATGCGTACATCACTTGAAGGTAAGAACTATATAGAAAATTACCTTCACAGTTTAACGCACGAAATTAAAAGCCCCCTTGCAGCAATACAAGGGGCTGCTGAATTATTAAAGGAAGACATGCAGGAATCTTCACGGCAACAATTTATAAGTAATATCAACAACGAAAGTCGGCGGCTGCACCAGGTAGTTGAGCAACTTTTAAAACTGGCATCACTGGAAAAACGGCAACAGCTTGATGACATTGAACATGTGTCGACTGATGATTTAATCACACAACTCTGTAATGATAAGGCCGCTATTCTTCAGAAAAATAAAATTAAAATCACGATATCACCACTTACCGCGACAAAAATTGAAACAGAACGATTCTTATTACAACAGCTTATTAATAACATTTTAGATAATGCCATTGATTTCAGTCCGGAAAATACAGATATCACGATCTCCGATAACGTAGAAGATAATCAGTGGATCTTAACAATCCGGGACCATGGACCAGGGATTCCCGATTATGCATTACCACGCATTTTTGACCGTTTTTATTCATTGGCCCGGGCTGATTCTGGTAAGAAAAGTACCGGTCTCGGACTTAGCCTGGTATATGAAGTAATTCAATTACATCATGGCTCAATTGATATACATAACCATGAGCAAGGTGGTACCGAGATCAAAATTAAACTCCCTTTACAGCAAAAGCAGGTTTAATTGTATTAATTTCATTATCCTCACATAAAACACACATAACCTTCACAGTTAGCCCATATTCACCTCGTACACTTTCTCCAGTCATTAATTAACAGGGGAAATTCTATGAATAAGAAATTTGCAATAAAAATTGCCGTGATCGGCTTTCTCATGCTGGTCTTACTTATTCCACTTAGTATGATCGAGGAGGTTGTCAGTGAAAGAAGTTACTTCAGGGATCACGCGAGTCGTAGCATCGCACAAAGCTGGACCGGTAAACAAAAAATTATTGGCCCGGTACTGGTTGTTCCGTATATCCAGTATTATAAGCAACGCGAATGGGATAAAAACCTCAAGGTTTACCAGGAAAGAAAGTACAGCCGGACTAAAAAAGTTTATCTCTTACCTGAAAAACTCTCAATAAACGGTGAAATCATTACTGAGAACCGCAAGCGTGGATTATATAATGTACCTGTTTATTCCTCTGATCTTGATATTAAAGGTATATTTAATAATAAAGACATCATAAAGCTCAGTAAAAAAATCGGGAACAATATTAAATGGAAAAAAAGTTACCTTTCCGTCATTGTCAGTGATATTCGAGGAATCAGTGAGCAACCCCAGCTAAGCTGGAATAACAAGCAATACGAATTTTTATCCGGTTCTGCCTTTGAACAACAAGGTAATGGCATGCACGCCATGTTGAACATACTCACATCAGCGAAAGAACAACGCTATCCTTTCTCCTTTAAAGTAAATATTAAGGGTATGGAAAGTATCCAGTTTTCTGCGGTGGGCAAATCAACCAATGTCGATATTAAAGCAAACTGGCCACACCCAAGTTTTATTGGGCGTTACCTGCCTAGTACACGAAATATCAGCCAGGAAAATTTTGATGCTAACTGGAAACTTTCATCATTTTCCAGTGATATGCCGCGCTTGATTAAGAACTGCCAGAAAAATGATTGTCAGCGATTTTTAAACAACACCTTTGGCGTTGAACTGATTAACTCGGTTGATATTTATCACAAGACTGAACGCTCAGTTAAGTATGCCATTCTATTTATCAGCCTCGCATTTATTACTTTCTTCCTGTTTGAAATCATGAAGAACCTGCGATTACACCCGATGCAATATTTATTGGTTGGTTTATCTCTGAGTTTCTTCTACTTACTCTTAATCTCACTCTCAGAGCACATGGCCTTTGCCTATGCTTATAGTATTGCTACCGCTGCCAACGTGATTACGCTGGGTGTTTATATCAGCGCGATATTAAAAAGTTGGCAACGTAGCGCAGGTTTTACAGCAATGATCACACTACTCTATTCCATGCTCTATGCAATTTTAGTCTCGGAAGACAACGCATTACTCATGGGTAGCCTATTGTTCTTCTCAATACTCTCCCTGGTTATGTTTGTGACCCGGAAAATAGACTGGTACGAAGTCACCAATAAACTTTCAAACCAGGCAGTCCTGAAAAAGGAAGAAGTAAAGACTTAAAGCTAGTTGCCTCAACCTTATGCCTTTTTTGCATACACCCTGGAGATTTCTCCAGGGTATTTTTCAGGCAAAAACTCGGAGTTACCTCCCGAGTTTAATAAGGTAACAACAATGGTAACGAACTTTAGTGTAGTTGCCAGTCCATGCTGACCCGCTTGTTATATGCGCTCAATTCATATGATTATCAATAAAGTTATTTAGTTCTGAAACAGTCCTAACTACATACAAAGATTTATTGCCTGATAAGGCTTCTAATTTATGCATCAAGCTATCATTCCAGAACTTTGGGCAAAGCTTTAATACTTTATAACTTTCCAATGTACCTTTTAAAACAGAGCTACCATCAGGCCAGCCTTCTGGTTTTACAAACAATCCTTTTAGAAGACGCTTTGTTACGAACCAATAGCTGATAATATATGGTAAGTCTATGTAGATCAGTGTATCCGCAGCTTCTAATCGCATATTGAATGAATCAATTGGGCCAAAACCATCAATTATCCAGCTATTAGATGACAATATTTCCTCATGCTGCCTATCGTATATTTTGCGATCAACCACCTCTCCATTGCTTTTATAAACAATTGAATCTAATTGATGCAATGTTACACCTGTAGCGGCAGCAAGATTTTTACTTAAAGTTGACTTTCCACTTCCGGGTTTACCGAAAACCGCTATTTTATTCATACAACCTCCATTGGTTAGGACTAAGCCCAAGAGGCAGATACACAAAACCCGCCTCGTGGGCGGGTTTTACAAATCACAAGCGAATTAAAACCCACCATTCCTAAGGAATGATGGTAATTCGAGTATTCTGTTGCATATAGTTTGTAAGCATTTTTTCATATTAGTAGATAAGCTATTCAATTTCAATCTCGCAGTTCACTCTACATCTGTGAAAGCATATAACGATAAAGTTAAAGGATGCCACGCTGCTTGTGGCGTCCATTTTTTGAACGCGTTGTTAGGTATTTTTCTTCTCAAAAACCAAGAACTCTATATCATTTTTGGACATTTCATCTGTTTGTTTAAAATCAAAAGTTTCGTACAGCGTTTGTGCAGATTTCATTGATTTTTGTGTCCAGAGTATAATTTTTGACCATTTATTAGTTTCTGAAAACTCTACTGCATTGGACACTAAATCACGTCCTAAACCGCAGTGTCTAAACTTAGGTTTAACACCCAACAAATGTATTTCGCATTCGTTCTCTTTCGCTCTTACTATGGCACTTGATGCCGGGGGAACAATTATTATCATTCCAGAGAACTCGTTACTTTCTTCTTCTCTGGCCCCTAATACGAAACCACGATCTTTTACAGAGTTCGGTTCAAAAACCTTCTTTGCCATATCAGCAGATGTAAAACCACCCTCAACATAAACCAGATAGAGTAGTTCAGATATTTCTGCATCTGAAATATTTAAATCATCAATGTTTCCAATAATAAATTTCAAATATCATCATTCCCTAAATGAAATTAGTACATAACGATTAGCGTTAGAGGCTGACAAAAGCGGAGCTTTTGTTCGTCCAGTGAGCGAGGGCGAACGGCTTGACACACTTGTTATAAGCTTCATTTAACAAACCATTCAGAACATACTTTGTTTTTACTTACAACATACGCTGTTAACCAGAGAAAAGGGCCGAATGAATAAATTATTAATTCATACAAAGTATAATTGTATTCAGTTATATCAAAAATATAAAACAACAATGTAATGATAAAAAGGATTTGTATGGTGTTGGGTATGTGTTTTTTTCTTCTGATAATGTCTGTTGAAACCCACAAGATTATACCAAGCCACAATAGCGTGATACCAAAGTAAACTGGGTCATCTATATATACTTCTGTAGCATTCCATTCGAATCTGTAAAGGTATGCTATTTCCTCTACTATAAAAGTGAATGGGATTATGGTTAATAAATATATTATTGTTACAGGTATATTTTTCATATTTTACTTCTAACGATTTAAATAAGAGACGAACAAAAGCAACGCTTTTGTTCGTCCAAGAGAGCGAGAGCAAACGGTATTGATTGTCTTGTTATGTATTTTTTAAAAAAAACCATTTATATCTACTATAAGGTCTACGTCCGTTCCTATACCCTGGATTATTTTGTAAGAATTATTGTTTTTAATTAGTATAACTCCAACATCACTACCAAGTTCTTGGTTAGAGAATGTTCTTCTTATATTTTTTATATTAATTGGTGATATTGTATGACGAGAATATGTATATTTATTTTTATTAAGCCATGACGATAAATTTTGATAGTAATAATTGAAGTCTTCATTTATTTCCACATAGCTTTGGTCGTTTTCAGACAGCAGCATAAAAAATGCAATATGTCCTTTTGTCTCATTTGCATTGATATAGGAAAATGGTGTAATAAATAGAGTTATTAAAATTAACAGATGTTTCATATTTTTACACATAACGGCTAAGTTAAAGGCCGCCGCGTATTATGCGGCGCCCGCTTTTGAACGCATTATTAGGTGTTCGTATATTACTTAACCTCATAATAGCTTTCACCTGAGAACACTAAATTAGATTTTTCTAATAATTTATTCCAGTCTTCATCTGAAATATCAAATGTAATGGATAGTTTTTGTACTCCAGTTCTTTCAGAATGCTTATCATCAAATTCGCATATAAGATTATTACGACTAAGAACAAATTTTTTAATACCACCGTATATGGTGACTTGTTGTATTTCTTTAACAGTACAAACGCCATCATCATCTGTTTCGAGAGTTCTGGTGAAATTCCAATGTTGACCATCTTGCTCAGGATCACCCTCTCCAAAATGAATACCATGAACTATGAATTCAGGTGTAAATTCTTCTGAAATCGCTTCTACATAATCTGCTTTATAACTAATTTCAGTATTTACCATTTATCTACGCCTAACGCCTAGCATCAACCGACCATTGTAGCGGCGTGAGGCTTGTGGCATCCGACACAAACGAAACGCCGCGGAAATGGGTCGGCTGAATGCAATTGTTATGCGAGAATTTCACGCCTTAACTCCCAGATGAGAATACCATCAATTGGTGTCTCTTTTACTTCACTGACCACCAAGCCTGCCCTACTTGCCAGATACGGAAGATAGCCGTTATCTCTATATTCCTTGAATCGGCCATAATGCCCTGAGAACATTTCATCTATCTCAATTGATACCTTTGCCCAGAATGATTTTGGCTTTGAATAATCAGCAATCAACACTTTTGATGAAATTTTAGCCAACGACTGCAATGTTTTAATCGCATCACCTGCCTTCATTTCATGTAGGCATAACGTACTTGATGCAATGTCTATTTCGTAGTTTGATAAGTTTTCGTATGAATTTATATCTTCTCGAACAAACTCAAGGTTCTTAGGGTTTATAAATTTATTCCTTTCATTCGCAAAATCAACCATCTTTGGGTCTAGATCGACACCTAGGCCAAAGCTAATTTTATCTTTCGCCCTAAAAAGTAAATCGCCTGTTCCACACCCGATATCTAGCAAACTGCACCCATTTCCTATCAGGCCAATAATTTGCTTTCGAACAGGAGATAGAACCTTATCTGCTGTCTTACTTTTGAAC
>JAOUOK010000401.1 GCA_029880425.1 Gammaproteobacteria bacterium | reverse complement strand
TCTGTGTCCCCCGTGGTTTAATTTTTTTTATTAGGAACTCTCTATGCCAAAACCTACAGATATTAAACTCCACCAGGCTTCACGTGTACTTGAAGTGACTTTTAATGATGGAAAAACATTTAACTTACCGGTTGAATACTTACGTGTACATTCACCTTCTGCTGAAGTACAAGGTCATGGCCCCGGCCAGGAAGTGTTACAAGTGGGTAAGCAAAATGTGAATATCACTAAAATTGAAATGGTCGGAAATTACGCCATTCAACCGTTTTTTGATGACAACCATGATACCGGTATTTTCTCATGGGAAACCCTCTATGAACTGGGCACAAACTATGATGAAAACTGGGCTAACTACCTGCAGCGCTTAAAAGATGCCGGTAAGGAACGTCCGGAACCGAATCTTGGTAATTAAAATTGGATAACTAATTCAGCCAACTAAAAAGCAAAGATACTCATTGCGTTTAAAGGTATACTCAGGTCATGAAAAAAGATACGACTCATTTTGGTTTTGAACAGGTTGCTTACGACGACAAGGTCAACAAGGTCGCGGGCGTTTTTCATTCTGTTGCCAGTAAATACGATGTTATGAATGACCTCATGTCATTTGGCATCCATCGTGTCTGGAAACGCTATACCATTGAAATGAGTGGGGTTCGTCCTGGTCACCATGTACTGGACCTGGCAGGTGGCACCGGCGACCTCGCAGCCAAATTTGCACGTATTGTAGGGCAACAAGGCTCGGTCACGGTCGCAGATATCAATGACTCGATGTTAAAAGTCGGGCGTGAACGTTTACTTGATAAAGGTATTGCCGGTAATGTGCAATACGTTCAGGCTAACGCTGAATGCCTGCCTTTCCCTGATAATCATTTTGATGCCATAACGATTGCTTTTGGTTTACGTAATGTCACCGATAAGGATGCCGCTTTACGTTCAATGTACCGAGTATTAAAACCCGGTGCACCGTTGCTGGTACTCGAGTTTTCCAAGCCGGAGTCGGCCTTATTAAGTAAAGTCTATGACACCTACTCCTTCAAACTTTTACCGACTATGGGTAAAGTGATTGCCGACGATCCTGATAGTTATCGTTACCTGGCAGAATCTATTCGCATGCATCCCGACCAGGAAACCTTGAAGGGCATGATGAGTGAAGCGGGCTTTGAAAAATGTGAATATTTCAATTTAACCGGCGGTATTGTCGCATTACACCGTGGCTACAAAATCTGAACACCCCGTTAACTTAACTCATGGATATTGAACGATGGGTTTAACAAGCGAAGTCATTCTCACCTTTACCGAGGCACTGGAAACATCCATTAATCTTGTTCTCAAACAAGATCCGCAAACGCTTGAAAAATTCGCTGCCTTACAAGGAAAAATCCTTGCCTTTGAATTCACCGATCTGGATTTAATGCTCTACCTCTTTCCTCACAGCGAAGGGGTACAGATTCAATATACCTGTGAAGAACAGGCCGATACCACTTTGCAAGGCTCAACCCTGGCCTTTATCAATATGTCACTGGGCGATGCCAGCGACAGCTTTTTTAGTGGTGAAGTTCGTATTAAAGGCGATATTGGGCTCGGCCAGCGGTTCAAACGTATACTGGATCAACTCGACCTGGACTGGGAAGAATGGCTGGCACAATACAGCGGTGATTTGATTGCCTATAAGGCTGGCAGCTTTATTCGTAGCCTCAATTCATGGGGCAAAGAAACCTTTAAAACCATACAACTCGATGCGCGTGAATATTTACTCGATGAGGGCGAGCAAATTCCCCGCGCCAGCGAAATAATGGACTTTACCGCTGAAATAAGTGATTTACGCGACCAGGCTGACCGCCTGGAGGCCCGGATTTTACGTTTGCAAAAAAAATTACAATCCCCTGCATAAATCCTACTTTTACTCCTATACAAAATGTCATTTTTCATTCTCGTAATTAAGTATAAAATTACCAATTCGCGAAATGATCGAGTATCCTTTGCAACCTGATTTTTAAATTACAATATATTCCCAGAGCATTATTTTCTATGAATGACACCAGCACTGTTAACGTAAATGATTTTTCTGCAGATGAACTTAAATACATCGATGAAACACTTCTAAAACGTTACGGTAACCCAGTTGAAACTCAACGTGCAGATATAGAATTTGGTGATGAAAATGTCACAGAATGTCCTGCAATTTACTGGGAACATAACGGTTGTCATTTCATTATTGCCAAGGGTGAAGATGGTAAATTCTTTAACCAGTTTTTTTATGATGAAGATGAGCAGTATGGAACAGAAAAACCATTTTATGATGACTTACATCTTTGCGTTATGAGTTTGCTAAAAGTACAAGCCGATCATGAATTAAAAAAAGCTGGATTTTAATTTATATAATGCCTGCATTTTGCGGGCATTATTTTTTTACAACGAAACAATAATTTAATATTAAACCTAGAGGGGAAAAACATGGCCGCTAAAAAGAAAGCAGCAAAAAAGAAAGCGAAAAAGAAAGTAGCTAAGAAAAAGGTCAGTAAGAAAACAGCGAAAAAGAAAGTAGCTAAGAAAAAAGTTGCCAAGAAAAAGGCGAAAAAGAAAGTAGTTAAAAAAAAACCGGCAA
>JAOUOK010000031.1 GCA_029880425.1 Gammaproteobacteria bacterium | reverse complement strand
GTGAAGAATTATCACTTGATAGTTTGTCTTTAGAGCTAACAGATTTAGATGCTGAAGAAAATGAAATCACACTTGATGAAGTGGATACGGATAATCTCTCTTTAGATGAAGCACTGAGCTTTGACCTTGATACCGATACATTGAGCGAAGTCGGATTAACTGCGACAGATGAAATCCAGGAAGAACAAATTACGGCACCACCTGCTCCTGAAATTGATGCTATTCAAACAGGTTTGGAAAAACCGGAAACAGCAAAAGAGCCTTCATTATTAGATGACACAATTGATGATGAAATTATAGAAATTTTCATGGAAGAAGCTGAAGAAGCTTATGAAACAATTACAAATAATCTTCCTCTCTGGGTGGCTAACACCGCTAATGAAGAACCGTTAAAAGAAATACGTCGTGCCTATCACACTCTTAAAGGGAGCGGCCGTTTAGTTGGTGCAGCAGACCTGGGAGAATTTGCATGGGCATATGAAAACATGCTTAACCGTGTAATAGATAACACCATTCCAGCCAACACTGAACTACTTGAATTAATGGAATTAGGCAACAATGCGCTGCTTGAATTGTTTGAGTTATTTAAAGTAAATAGTAAGCCAGGTCAAAATATACTGGCATTAATGGAATATGCCGATGCGCTGAGTCAGGGCAAGTCGATTAACCTTAATGAGTCAGCAAGCGTACCTGAGGAGCTGGCAGTCGAAGAAGAAGCAGGTTTAGAAGAAATAACTTTAGAGCTGGATGAAAGCTTTACTGATTTGTCTGAACCTGATGAGGTAATAACACTTATTGAACCAGAAGAAGAGATTACACTCGATGGTTCTAGTGAGCTGGATATACCAGCTGATTTAGAAGAAGAACTTGATTTAGAAAAGCCGCTTAATTTATCAGAATCATTTGAGATTGAAGAAACGGTTGATGATCCGGTTCAGCCGCTTGAACTGAGGGATACCGTTGAAATTGAAGAGCAGGTTAACGAAACGGTAACGGAAGAGCCCCTGCCTGTTGAGATTGATCCTGTTTTATTAGAAATATATCGTAAAGAAGTGGCGGTACATGTTGAAACATTAAGAGAATATATTCGCTCATGGAATGATGGTATAACCACGCCAGAATTAAGTTTAATCAGGGCATTACATACCTTAACAGGAAGTTCGCGTACTACCGGTGTTGAATCTCTTGCTGCAGTTTGCAGTAGTTTTGAGCATTACATCAATCATTTAAAAGAAAATGAATCTAATGTTCCACAGGTTGTATTGCTCACACTGGAACAAACCATTTCATTGGTGGAACAAACAGTTGACTGCCTGGATAAACCGGGTGCCATGCTTCCTGCACATAAAGCATTATTATCACGCATAGAAGCATTACCAAGAGATTTAAATTCAAAACCGCAAGCTGTGACTGAAGCACCTGTTGAAGCCGAAGTCGCTATGCCGGATTACGATGAAGAATTACTGGAAATTTTCCTTGAGGAAGGAACAGAAATTCTGGATGACAGTGACCAGGTTATTGTTGACTGGATTGCGAACCCGGCAGAAAACGAGTACGTAGAAGAATTACAGCGTCATCTACACACTTTGAAAGGTGGTGCTCGTATGGCAGGTATCACAGAGCTGGGTGATTTAGGTCATAGTGTTGAATCCCTGTTAACAGCCGTGGTTGATGGGCATATGAAACCGTCAAAAACTATGTTTGATCTTGTTCAGCGTGCACAGGACAGGCTGGTTAAAATGTTAGAGCTTGTTCAGGAACACAAGGGTTTAGCTCCTGCAACTGATCTGATTGCTCAAGTTGATTACATGTTAGAAAATCGTGGTGAGATTGATGATCTGGAAATGTTTAATGAATCCACTACGGCTGAAGAACAAGTTGAATTAAC
This sequence comes from Gammaproteobacteria bacterium, assembly GCA_029880425.1. Taxonomy (GTDB): domain Bacteria; phylum Pseudomonadota; class Gammaproteobacteria; order UBA6429; family Thiohalophilaceae; genus JAGLTQ01. The sequence continues at coordinate 8,019 of JAOUOK010000031.1, read as the reverse complement.
AATTCCAGATGAACCTGAAGTCGAAGATATTCCTGTCATTGATGTCGTAGAAGAAACTGAAACACCGGTAGTTCAAGAAATTAAAGAAGATGTAAGTGAGGGAATTTCAGTTGAAATTCCGGAACTTGAGAAGCTTGAAGAAGAACTTCGTATGGAAGTTGAAGGTTCAACTTCTGAGTATGCTATTGATATGCCGGCTTTAGATGAACTCTCCCTTGAGCCTGAAGTGGTAACAGAAAATGTTATTGCGACAGGTATCCAGAACGAGCAGCAAGTTCCGGACGTTAGTGAAAGGCAGGAAGCAGCAGCACCAGATACCGATCACGATCGTCGTAAATCAAACCGGGTTCAGGCAGAACAGGTTCGGGTACGCGCAGATCTTTTGGACAACCTGGTTAACTTTGCCGGTGAAGTTAGTATTTATCGTTCACGCCTGGAACAACAAACAAATAACTTCCGTTATAACATTACAGAGTTTGATGAAACGGTTAATCGTTTGCGTGATCAGTTACGTCAATTTGAAATTGAAACAGAAACTCAAATTGAATATAAGAATGAAGAGCTAAGTTCAGCACAGGAAAGTTTTGATCCGCTAGAAATGGATCGCTTTACCACGATGCAGCATTTATCGCGTGCGATGATGGAGTCACTCGGCGATTTGGATAGTTTACGTGTCATCCTGAATAACCTGACACGTGAATCAGAAACACTTTTATTACAACAATCACGAGTAAATACGGATTTACAGGAAGGTTTAATGCGCACACGCATGGTACCTTTCGCTGGCCAGGCCGCAAGACTGCGTCGTATTGTACGTCAAACCTGTGGTGAGCTTGGCAAACATGCTGATCTACATTTACACGGCGTAGATACCGAGCTTGATCGCTCGGTTCTTGAACGTATTATTTCACCTATTGAACATATGTTACGTAATGCCGTTGCGCATGGTATTGAGTCGCCTGATGACAGGAAAAAATCGGGTAAAGACGGAACCGGGAACATAGATTTTTCTATTTCTAATGAAGGTTCAGAAATCGTTATTAAAATACAGGATGATGGTTCAGGTATTAATCTCGAAGCGATTCGTAACAAAGCTGTATCTAAAGGTTTAATTGCTGCAAATGCCGCGGTCACCAAGGAAATGTTACTGGACATGATCATGCAGTCTGGTTTTAGTACTGCAGAATCTGTTAACCAGATAGCTGGTCGTGGTGTGGGTATGGACGTTGTAAATACTGAAATTAAACAACTTGGTGGCGTCTTTAATATTGATACAACTGAAGGCAAAGGAACTACCTTCACGGTTAGTTTGCCGTTAACCCTTGCTATATCACGTGCCTTGATGGTTATGGTTGGTGATGATTTCTACGCTGTTCCGCTGTTAAGTGTAGAAGGTGTGGAACGTATCAGTAACAGTAAGATTAAGGAAATTATGGCCTCGGATGAACAGTCCTATAACTGGGTTGGTGAAGATTATAAATTTATGCATCTTGGTACCATCATGGGCGTCAATGAAATGAAGTTAAGTGATGATGCTGAACAGTTACCGATGCTGATGGTACGAAGTGGTGAGCACCATGCTGCTATACTGGTTGATAATTTACTGGGTAGTCGTGAAATCGTGGTTAAATCTGTCGGTCCACAACTAAGTACGCTGAGAGGTATCTCTGGTGCAACCATTATGGGTGACGGTAGTGTTGTTCTGATTATTGATTTAGGTATGTTAATTCGACTTTCAGCAACCGCAGATGGTGCAGAATATATTGCACCTATGCCTGTTACTTCAGATGCGACAGAAGAACGTACAACACCTCTGGTAATGGTAGTGGATGACTCGATTACTGTACGTAAAGTTACAACCCGTTTATTAGAACGTCATGATATGGAGGTTGTAGCTGCAAAAGATGGTGTAGATGCCCTCTCGCAATTGCAGGAAATTATTCCGGATATTATGTTGCTTGACGTGGAAATGCCGAGAATGGATGGTTTCGAGTTAGCGACTAATATGCGTAATGATGAAAGACTAAAAGATATTCCAATAATTATGATTACCTCACGAACCGGGCAAAAACATCGTGATCGTGCGGCTTCTATTGGTGTTAATATTTATATGGGTAAACCGTATACCGAAGCAGATCTGCTTGATAATATTAATGTCCTGACAGGAAAAGATTTCTAGTTAGCTGGCTGTTTTTCTAAAATTTATAATTAACTAAGGTACAAATTTTACTGGCAGGTTAATTCAATGCATTTATTCTCCCCGAAAATTTGATGCAAAACGATACCGATAATATACGAATAGCAATTACATCTGATTCTGTCAGCCATCGAAATTATTTGCAAAAGTCTATGGAGCATAATGGTATCGAAGTTGTTTTAAATGAATCATTAACAGAAAGCTTTATGAATAAGCTGGATCAGCTGGGAAGTGATGTTGTGATTTTTGATGTCGCTGCGATAGAAGACAGTCATATTGAGTACATTGATCAATTATTAGAGCAATCAAGTATCCCGGTAATTATAGATGATGTTTCAGCTTTAACCCTGAATGAACCAAAGACATCATCTGACTGGAATAATAAATTATTAAATAAAATTGCAAACATAACCGGCAGGAATAGCTGGGAAGAAGATTTTTCAAATGTAAAACTCTTTGAAGGCAAAGAAGCGGATGTTAATAAACGTAAAGACGAATTAGCTAAAAATGTCTGGGTGCTTGGTGCATCACTGGGTGGTCCCGAAGCATTGAAACGATTTTTAAGTGAGATACCTGCTGATTTACCGGTAACATTTATTATTGCTCAACACCTGGGTGAAAATTTTGTTTTATTACTGGCAGAGCAGTTAGACCGCTATACTGAGTTTAAAGTATTTGTACCGAGAAATGGCCATGTTGTACGTCATCATGAAGTACTGGTGACGCCTACTGATGTTCATATAGAGATTAATCCAATAGGTGCTATTGAGTTAAAGGAAATAAAGGAATCAATAAAATATTCACCATCAATTAATCACGCGATTATTGATGTTGTTAAACGGTATAAATCTAATTCAGGTGCAATCATTTTTAGTGGTATGTGTGATGATGGTGTCGAGGGATGTGAAAAATTAGCGGCCAGTGGCGGCCAGGTCTGGATTCAGGATCCTGGTAGCTGCGTCATCAGTGCTATGTCAGAGAGTGTTGCAAAAAAAGTTAAGGTGAATTTTACCGGTACCCCTGAGCGCTTAGCACAACAACTTGTGTCATTGTATAAAAATACATATTAAGAGGTAATGATATGGTAGATACAAAAGAAATGGCTACATCTGGTAAAACAGTCGGTGTTGTTCATTGCTTAACAATACCATTACATGGAGAGACCGCTTTACTGCCTAATGCGGCCATTGCAGAGGTCATTGCTTATAACGAACCTGCTGCAATTGACGATGCACCTGAATGGTTTCTGGGTTACATGGAATGGCGTGACCACAAAGTACCGTTAATTTCTTACGAGGCAATAAGCGGAAGAGAAGTTCAGCCAGCAGTGAAAAATAGTCGAATTGCTGTATTAAATACTTTAACCGGTAATAATAAAATTCCATATGTAGGTATTTTAACCCAGGGTATCCCAAGTCTTGCCATCGTGCAGGAGCAGGGACTGAAAGATAAAGCTTTACCTGATGATAGTCGTCAATATGTTGGTGCATTTGTTGAGCTTGGTGGTGTAGAAGCGTTAATACCAAATATTGATGAGATTGAACAACGCTTGATGCGCCTGAGTGCAGGTTAGGTAGCTATTTAAGTAAATCTCCCCAAAGAAGCTGGGCCGCGGTAATGGCTGAAACCGCGGCTGTTTCAGTACGTAAAACCCGGGGTCCAAATTTTACTGCATGAAAGTTTGCTTTCTTATTAAGATCAGATATTTCATTTGAACTTAAACCACCTTCCGGGCCAATAATTAGATTAAGTTTATTATTGTCCGGCGTTATATCTTTTAATGTCCTTGTCGCCAAAGGATCAAAAATCAAGGAATAGTCATCAGTTGCCTGAGCCCATATGGATAAAGTAACGGGAGGATTTAATACTGGTAAGATGCTTCGGCCACATTGTTCACAGGCACTGATAATAATCCCTTGCCAGTGACTGACTTTTTTCTGACGACGTTTTTCATCAAGGCTAACAACACAATATTCAGTAAATAGCGGTGTAATTTCAGTGACACCCATTTCAACAGCTTTTTGTATCGCAAAATCCATGCGCTCACCTTTAGATATTCCTAATCCAAGGTGGATAAAAAGGTTTGATTCTTTAACCGGTTCAAGTTGTTCTAAAATTTTAACTGATGCACTTTTTTTATTTATGCTCTCAACCATGGCAGAGTATTCTTCACCCTCACCATTAAATAAGATTAGCTTAGCGTTTTGTTTCAGCCGTAAAACTTTTATCGCATGCTGGAAGGCATGCTCAGTGAGCTCAATGGATTGAGTGCTGATAAAAGTGGCATCAAGAAATATTCTGGGAATACGCATAATAAAAGGTTACATAACTTAACGGGGAAAAACAAAAAAAGGCGGATAAAAATCCGCCTTTTTAACCAGCAGTAAATTAAATTTACATTTTACTCCAGTTTTTAATTACGTATGAAATAGTAATCGCGGTAACACCAATAGCTAACCAGGTTTGATTATCATCCATATAGTAATAACCATTTTTAACAACTTTAAAACTGAAAATGTTATAGGCTGTTAAAGCAACACCAGTTATAAGCATAATAACCTGAACTAATTTTAGTACTAAAGCCTGTATTTTCGCATTACTCATATAATTCCCCTTTTTTATTATATTTTAATTGTAATATGTCTTTTTTAGCAGGTAAGTGAATACGATCACGAATTCAGGCTAAAACAACTTTATAGGCCTAAATTTTTCCATATGGCCAGGGTAGGGGCCGTTATATTCATAGTATAAAAATGTAATCCTGGTGCACCGGCTTCAAGTAACTGTTGGCACATCTCACTTACCACATCTTCACCAAATGCTTTAATTGATTCTTTATCATCACCGTAACTTTCAAGACGTTTGCGGATCCAACGAGGAATTTCTGCCCCACACATATCTGAAAAACGTGCCAGCTGAGTATAATTTGTAATAGGCATAATACCCGGTACAACCGGTACTTTCAGATTTAGATCCTCACAGTCATCTACAAAACGAAAATAGGCATCGGGATTAAAGAAATATTGAGTAATTGCACTATTTGCACCGGCTTCTACTTTGCGTTTAAAGTTATTTAAGTCATCTTCAGCGGAGCTGGCCTGGGGATGGAACTCCGGATAGGCCGCCACCTCGATATGAAAATGATCATTTGTTTCTGAGCGAATAAATTCTACCAGTTCATTTGCATAACGAAACTCACCAATATCGTGGGTTCCGGAAGGCATATCACCTCGTAATGCAACAATTCGATTAATGCCCTGAACTTTATAACTGGCTAATATTTCACTAATATTTTCTTTAGTGGAGCCTACGCAGGATAAGTGTGGTGCAGCATTAAAGCCAGCTTGCTGAATTGATTTAACCGTATCAAAAGTGCCTTGCTGGGTACTGCCACCGGCACCAAAGGTAACAGAAAAATATTTTGGATTTAAAGCACCCAGCGAGTCTCTTACTTTCGCTAGTTTCTCGGCACCTTCAGGTGTTTTGGGTGGGAAAAATTCAAAACTAAATTGCTGAGGATATTCTTGTTGGCTTTCCATATGTATATACCTGAATAACCACGGGGCACACGGGGGTGCACGGGGATATTTATTTTGTAGAAAATAAGTTTATAAATAAAATGAGTAAACCAGATTAAATCAAAAATTAACCATGGGAAACGGGTTCCAGAAATTATTTTAATTCCCAGTGAACCCGGTGTTCCCCGTGGTTTAATTTTTAATAACGATAATGGTCAGGTTTATAAGGGCCATCAACCGGAACATTAATGTAGTCAGCTTGCTGCTGACTTAACGTTGTTAAGTAAGCACCAATTTTATTTAAGTGTAAACGTGCCACTTTTTCATCAAGTATTTTTGGCAAGATGTAAACCTTGTTTTCATACTTATCAGAATTTGCATAGAATTCCATTTGCGCCATAACCTGGTTTGTAAATGAAGCCGACATTACAAAACTTGGATGACCTGTTGCACAGCCAAGGTTAACCAAACGGCCTTTAGCCAGGATAATGATACGTTTGCCATCAGGGAAGATAACGTGATCAACCTGGGGTTTGATTTCAGACCATTCATATTTCTCTAATGACGCAATATCAATTTCTGAATCGAAGTGACCGATGTTACAAACTATTGCTTCATTCTTCATTGCTGCCATGTGGTCATGCTCGATAACTTTTTCATTACCTGTTGTAGTAACAAAGATATCACCAATCTTGCAGGCTTCATTCATATCAACAACACGGTAACCTTCCATTGCAGCCTGTAATGCACAGATAGGATCAATTTCAGTAACCCATACTGTTGCACCCATGCCTTTAAATGCCTGTGCACAGCCTTTACCTACATCACCGTAACCGAGAACAACAGCAATCTTGCCCGCAATCATTACATCCGTAGCACGCTTGATACTGTCGATTAATGATTCACGACAACCGTACAGGTTATCAAATTTAGATTTAGTAGCTGAGTCATTTACATTCATCGCAGGGAACATCAGCTGAGCTTTTTCCTGCATCTCGTATAAACGGTGAACACCTGTAGTGGTTTCTTCGGTTACACCTTTAACGCTTGCAGCTGTATCAGTCCAGAAAGTCGAACCGTCGCTAATGGTACGACGTAATACATCAAGAATAGCTTTGTATTCTTCGTTATCATCGTCTTTAGTCGCGGGAATACTGCCTGCTTTTTCAAACTCTGCACCTTTGTGTACGAGTAAAGTCGCATCACCACCATCATCTAAAATCATGTTAGGGAACTGGCCATCAGGCCATTTTAATGCTTGCTCAGTACACCACCAGTATTCTTCAATGGTTTCGCCTTTCCATGCGTAAACGGGAATATTTTGATCAGCGATGGCAGCCGCGGCATGATCCTGGGTTGAGAAAATATTACATGATACCCAGCGTACTTCAGCGCCTAATGCGACCAAGGTTTCAATCAGTACTGCAGTTTGAATAGTCATGTGCAGGCTACCCATGATACGAGCGCCTTTAAGTGGCTGGTCTTTGCCGAATTCTTCACGCAGCGCCATCAGGCCAGGCATTTCAGTTTCAGCAATAGCAATTTCTTTGTGGCCCCATTCAGCAAGTGAAATATCGGCAACTTTGTAATCAGTAAAATCAGCGTTCATGCTTCATTCTCCTAGTTTAAGTAGTTAAAAGAATGAGCGCCGTTTTATCCAATCATCATGTTGTAAAATACAAACAGTTGAAGCGGATCTGCCTTTTCTGAGCCTGACGAAAATTTAATTCCGCTGCAGCGCCCCTCAGAAAAAAACAGTAATTCAAATTTTTAAAAACACCGCGATTTTAAACCACGGGGAAGACGGGGTACACAGGGAAAGGTAATAAATAGTAAATTCATTACCCGGGGAGTAAGTTCCCCCGTGATCCCTGTGTGCCTGTGGTTAGCTTTTATTAAATGCCCGCCGATTCACGCAATGCATCAGCTTTATCCGTTTTCTCCCAGCTGACATTAAGATCTTCACGACCAAAATGACCATATGCCGCTGTTGGCGCATAAATTGGGTGTAATAGATCCAGCATTTTAACCAGGCCACCAGCGCGTAAATCAAAATGTTCACGAACCAGTTCAACTATACGTGAATCATCGAGTTTACCTGTACCAAATGTCTCGATACTGATCGAAGTCGGCTCAGAAACACCAATGGCGTAAGAAACCTGGATTTCACAACGATCTGCTAAACCCGCAGCAACAATATTTTTGGCAACATAACGACCGGCATAGGCAGCAGAGCGATCCACTTTTGAAGGATCTTTACCAGAAAATGCCCCACCACCGTGACGCGCCATACCACCATAGGTA
>JAOUOK010000030.1 GCA_029880425.1 Gammaproteobacteria bacterium | reverse complement strand
TTGGCATACGTGGATCATCCCACCCATCGACATGATGATTTTCTACTAACTGGGTTAATTTACGTTTACTGACAATAGTGTATTGTAAATTTAAACGTGAAAATTCAATTTGCTGTGGGTGACATGCAATCGTGATGTTATCCAGTACCCAGTCATACAACGGACGGTGATCTTCAAACTCCAGTGTACATAAGGAATGTGTAATGTCTTCAATCGCATCAGAGATAGGATGCGTATAATCATACATCGGGTAAATACACCACGCTTCCCCTGTTTGATGATGAATCACGCCATGACGGATTCGGTAGAGTGTTGGATCACGCATATTCATATTAGGTGATGCCATATCAATTTTCGCACGTAATACTTTTTCACCGTCAGCGAAATCACCCGCGGTCATTTTTGCAAACAGCTCCAGGTTTTCCTCGACACTTCGATCACGATATGGGCTATTTTTACCCGGTTCTTGCAATGTGCCACGATAAGCACGAACTTCGTCAGCATTTAAATCACAAACATAAGCTTTACCCGATTTGATAAGCTCAACAGCATAATCATGAAGTTGCTGAAAATAATCAGAGGCGTAATGCACATCATTATTCCATTCAAAGCCGAGCCATTTAACATCCTCTTCTATTGATTTAACAAACTCTTCTTTTTCTTTACCTGGATTAGTGTCATCAAAACGTAAGTTGCAGGTACCATTATATTCACTGGCTATACCAAAGTTCAGGCAAATAGATTTTGCATGACCGATATGCAGATAGCCATTAGGTTCAGGCGGGAAACGTGTTGCAACTTTCCCATCATTTTTCCCTGCTTTAAGATCCGCATCAATATATTGCTGGATAAAATGGCGAGGCTTTACTGTTTCGTTACTGTCACTCATTGTTTTTATATAAACCTTTTATAATGCTAAATGTTATTCAGCACGATTTTCAATATATTCAAGTGCTTTATTTATACGCCGGGTACACGCTTCCTGGCCGATCAGGAAAACAGTGAGATCAAGCCCGGGGGATGGTGCGCCGCCCGTGACCGCGACGCGTAATGGCATTCCTACTTTACCCATTTTCACTTCTAATTTATCTGCAACGGCATGAATGGCTGTATGGATATTTTCTGCTGTCCAGTCACTAATTTCATTAAGCGCTGTTTGTACTTCTTTCAATGCTTCTGTTGCCACGGGCCGTAACTGTTTCTTTGCCATTTTCTCATCAAACTCATCAAAGTCACGATAAAAAAATTGTGAAATCTCTGCCAGTTCAATCAGTGTTTTAGCACGTTCACGCTGTGCCAGGACAACCTCTTTTAAATCCGGCCCCAATGAAGGATCAATATCAAGTTCACCTAAATGTACACTGAGTAATTGTGCAATTCGTGAAGCGTCTTCTTCTTTAAGGTACTGCTGGTTAATCCACTGCAGTTTCTCACCATTAAAACTCGATGGTGCTTTATTAACATCGACCACATCAAATAATGAAATCATTTCATCAAGGGTGAAAATTTCCTGGTCACCGGAAGACCAGCCCAGGCGTACCAGGTAATTGATTAAGGCTTCAGGTAAAAAGCCCATATCCCGGTATTCAATAACACTCGTCGCACCATGACGTTTAGATAAACGTGCACCATCTTCACCCAGGATCATGGGGACATGTGCATAGGTTGGTGCTTCATAGCCCATAGCCTGCAGGATATTGATTTGGCGGGGCGTATTATTAATGTGGTCATCACCACGAATAACATGGCTTATTTTCATATCCAGGTCATCAATCACAACAGACAGGTTATACGTTGGGGAACCATCTGTACGTTTTATAATCAGGTCATCAAGCTCTTTGTTTTGAACACTGACCGTGCCACGAACCAGGTCTTTAAAAACCACTTCACCCTCTTGTGGATTTAAAAAGCGAATAACATGTGGTTCACCTGCAGAAACATCCAGGTTACGACAGTGTCCGTCATAGCGGGGTTTTTCTTTTGCCGCCATTTGGTCTTCACGTAGTTTTTCCAGCCGTTCTTTAGAACAATTACAACGGTAGGCTTTACCTTCAGCCATTAATTTTTGAATGACTTCTTCATAGCGTTCAAAGCGGTGGGTCTGAAAAAAGGGACCTTCGTCATAATCTAGCCCTAACCAGCTCATGCCTTCAAGGATGGCATTTACTGACTCTTCAGTTGAACGTTCAAGGTCTGTGTCTTCAATCCGTAATACAAATTTACCACCATGTTTACGGGCATAGAGCCAGGCAAATAAAGCAGTACGGGCACCACCAATATGTAAGTAGCCGGTTGGGCTGGGGGCAAATCGGGTCCGGATGGACATAACATCTCCAAAATAAAAAACAGACAAAATATCAGGGTCGCTATTGTAACCATCCACAACAAAAATTACATCGACTTAATATTGAGATTTAACTTAAAGGAAGGATTTACATATCATTTTGTTCAGCGGGTAAGTGTTCTTGTGCGTACTTAATATGAACTGATTGATTAATAAAGACATCGAACAGGTCAGCGTCAATATGCCCGGTTTCACTCATTTTTTTCAGGATGGAGATCGACTCAGAAAGCTTCATTGGGTCTTTGTAGGGACGGTCCCGAGCCGTCAGCGCTTCAAAAATATCGGCAATCGCCATGATTCTTGCCTGAACAGACATTTCATCTTTCACCAGACCTTTTGGAAAACCTTTACCATCAACACGTTCATGGTGACCACCGGCATATTCAGGAACATTTTGCAGGTGCTTTGGAAATGGCAAGGTACTGAGCATTTTTATTGTTGCCAAAATATGATTATTAATAATCTCACGTTCATCATCTGATAATGTACCTTTAACAATACAAAGATTATTTACTTCATCATCAGTCAATAGAGGTTGTTTAAGGCCGTCTTTACCGGTCCATTCAAGTTTTGCCAGCTCTTTCACTTTGCGGATATCATCTTCATGCATGAACTCGCCGCCTTTGTTATGAGAACGTAAAAATTCACCTGCTTCATTTAGCATTTGAATCTTATCCTGATACAGTAGTTCGGCTTTTTCTTTATCAATACCTTCAGCAATAGCAGAAAACTTTGCTATCAATGCTTCACGTTTCATGATTTCTAAACGTAAATCAATAAACTCAATCCGATCAAGCACTCTTTCAAGCTTTGTAGATTTATCCATCACATATTCTGGAGTAGTCAATTTGCCACAGTCATGTAACCAGGCTGCCACTTCTAACTCGAAGCGGTCTTCATCCGTCATAGAAAAATCTTTTAAACTACCCTCCTCGGCTTTATGCGCGGCATCGGCAATAAGCATGGTAATAATCGGTAATCTTTTACAATGATTGCTGGTATGAGGCGATTTTTCATCGATCGCCGTGGCGATAAGTTGAACCAGTGAATTAAATAATTCATTTAAACTATCAATTAACTGTTTATTAGTGATAGCGACGGCTGCCTGGCTTGCGAGTGATTCAACCAGGTGCTGGTCTTGTTCATTAAATGGAATAATTTCTTTGCTATCCGGATCCAGTGCATTAATAAGTTGTAATACGCCAATAATATCATTTTCATGATTTTTCATCGGTACCGCGAGAAATGACTGGGAATGATAGCCGGTACTCTTATCAAACTCATAGGTACCAGAAAAATCATAACCATCAGTATTATATGCATCAACAATGTTAATCGGTTTATCTTCAATTACTGCACGCGTAACAACCATGCTTAAATTTGGAGTACCGTCATCATGGTATAGATTTACCGGTTTAAAATTAATCGGTTTATCAGTATTACCGCCAAGATGAATATCTAAGGAGTGAGTTTGCACAACAACCATCTCAAGTTTTTTTTCGGCATTTAATAAATATAGTGTGCCACCATCAGCATTAGTAATTTGCTTTGCACCAAATAATATCTGTTCAAGTAAACTTGAAAAGTTTTTTTCAGAAGACAAAGCAATGCCTACTTCATTAAGCAAACTGATTTTTGTAAAAACTGAATAATCTTTTTTTGACAATATGGTAATTCCTTATACCCAGTATAATCTAAGGAATAATTTTTACGTCAAACTAAAAAATAAGTAAAGCTGAAAAAAGTTAAAAAGAAAACTGGTTCACTATAATATTTCAGATCTATTTCAAAATTTGACAATGAAACAACCCAAATAAAAAAGGCTTTATCATAGTAATGATAAAGCCTTTAGAATAATTTAAATTACCCGGAGATAATCAATAAAATCAGGTGATTTTAAATAACTTTTCAAAGTTAGAAATTGCAAATATTTTTTTGATATCATCATTACAACCATTGATCGTTATATTCGCACTTTCATTACCCGCATGTTCACGAAGGAGTAAAAGCATACCAAGAGCAGAACTATCAATATATTCCGTACCAGACATATCTATTGTGTATGCTGCATCAGATTTCTCATTTCGATAAATATTTCTGAAATCATGGTGGGAATTGAAATCAAATCGACCACTAATGTTAATTTCTACCGAATTACCATCATCATTTACATTGCCAGAAATTGCCATACTTTTTTTCCTTATTATTTTAATACTCATTTTTCGCTTATGGCTAAATATTAACCGAAGCTCAAATCAGAACTATATAATGCCTATACTACACAATTATTTAAAGTAACGGCATTTAAAATACAAACTTAAGTGAAATTTAAAAAAAAACCTCACATATTCGTGAGGTTTAAAAATAAGCGCAAATGCGCTGGAGGAGGAATTACCTAACTAATCGCTACTTTTACAACCCAGAATAATAAAGTTCTGTATTTAGGTTATCGACACCCCAAACGCATTCTTTAAAAAATATTTAAATTCATATAAGCTGTTGTTTTAAAAGACAAAATCAAGGTATTTTTCAACTTTTAACCTTAATTAGCCGTTTCTGATACATTTTTATTATACCAGATACACGCTCCATCACTCATTTCATTAATCTTCTTTAAACGAGCTTCATGAGCTTCTAATTCTTGTGCAGAGGCATAAAGCACTTTTAATTGATCCGATTCAATTTTTACCCGTCGTGGACTCCGCACATTATTTTGATCGTTTAGATCATCATGAGAATTTTCTCCTCCTAGTAATAACGTGGTCTGACCTCCTGTCATGGCTAAATACGTTTCTGCCAGGATCTCGGCATCGAGCAAAGCACCATGTAAGTCACGCTGTGAATTGTCTATATCGTAACGTTTACATAATGCATCCAGGTTATTTTTTTGTCCCGGGTGCATTTTGCGGGCTAATACCAACGTATCTAAAACAGTGCAAATTTTATCGATATGATTGTTTTCTTGCTTAAGTTGGCTGAGTTCATGATCAATAAATCCAACATCAAAAGGGGCATTATGAATAACAAGCTCTGCGCCTTTAATAAAATTCAGAAAATCACCCACCACGTCCTTAAAAAGTGGTTTATCAGCAAGAAACGCAGTGGTAATACCGTGAACTTCTACTGCCCCTTCATCAATCTCACGTTCTGGGTTGATGTATTGGTGGTAATTATTCCCCGTAATACGGCGGTCCACAATTTCGACACAGCCAATTTCAATGATGCGATGACCCAGACGAGGTTCAAGTCCGGTTGTTTCTGTATCAAGTACTATTTGTCGCATAGGTTAGTTCTCTTTAATTATTATAAGACCGGGATATCTGGCACTTAAAGCTCATCGATTCCCTGGTTAGCCAGCTCATCAGCAATATCATTTTCAATATGTCCACTATGCCCTTTCACCCAGACCCATTCAACACTGTGATTTTCACGTAACTCATCCAGGCGTTGCCAGAGATCAACATTCTTAACCGGTTTCTTTGCAGAGGTTTTCCACCCTCTTTTTTTCCAGTTCTCCATCCACTCAGTAATACCTTTGAGTACATATTGCGAGTCACTTGTAATCTTCACTTTACAGGCCTTCTTAAGGCTTTCAAGTGCCTTAATTACGGCCATGAGTTCCATCCTGTTATTTGTGGTTGATGCTTCACCGCCATATAAGCGTTTCTCATGCCCATTAAAACGAAGCAACACGCCCCATCCACCCGGACCAGGATTCCCCCTGCATGCACCATCTGTATACGCTTCTATTACATCACTCAAAATTTATTCCTGTTTATTGGTTCAAGTCCACTCGTAACCACCTGCTGCTGCTGAGAACGCCAGCGTGGGCGGATGGGGGTCAATGTTTCAACACGCTTTTTCGCTACCAATACATACCCGGCACCAAGAGCAGGCCATAAACGACGCCCTATTTTTTCTAAAAATCCCATTTTATTAAAGATTTTTTCATTTTGAATGGGGAACTGGTAAAAATACCCCTCTCGATGAACGACATCAAAACCCAGTAATGCCAACCAGTCCATAACACGTGAAGCCGCTAAAAAATGACTATTCCATGGAGATGGCCTTTTCCAGAAATAAAAAAACCGGAAAGTATTCCAGAAACTCCATGGGTTAAACCCAAGTATGACGACATGACCTTCAGCAATCAAAACACGTTCCACTTCACGTAGTACCTGGTGTGGTTCAGATGAATATTCCAGCACATGGGGCAAAATAACAATATCAACACTATCTGATTTTATCGGTAAATGTGCCAGGCTCGCCCTGCAACTAACACCTTGATTTATATCATAATCCAGGCAGAAACGCGTTGAAACTCGGCTACTTTTAAGCCATGTTCCTGCTTGCATCTCGGATATAACCTCGGGACAACCACATTGCAGCAGGTAATAGCCAAAAAGGTCAGGTAAATATTTATCCAGGATTTCTTTTTCTGTTTGCGCAAGTTTCTGGCCGAGCACAGACGTAAACCACAACTGAAACTCTTGCCACACTTTTATTTCATCCAGAGGAAGTTGTCGGGACTGAAACTTCGTTTTCAGTTTATGTACAAAAGTTGAAAACATATAATTGTCTTATTCTTCCCTTAATATTGAACTGGTTGGCAAGCTAAATAACAAGTATTGACCCATACTGGCTTAATACTTACCATAGTAATACAATAATAAACCGTATCTTATTAAAATCACTAGAAATTTTATAATGCTCACACAATCAATTTTGAATGCCAATATTGTAAAAACTCACCTTCGTTTTACACAATTATTTATAATATCAGTTCTAGCGCTCTTGCTGAGCGGTTGCCTGCTACAACCGGTACAACCAGATTCAAATCTTGCATCTGATAAAGATCCTGAGCTTGTTGCTTTAGAAGATAGCATTGAAGAAGATAGTGCTGAAGAAAATATAGCTAAAACTGAACATGATACCTGGCAACGCATTCGAAATGGTTTTGATTTACCCGATGTTAAACACAAACGTATTGACCAGGAACTAAACTTTTTTAAACGTCATCCTGAATATATCAAACGTGTAGTCGAACGTGCTCGTCCTTACCTTCATTTCATTATTGAATCCATTGAAGAAGCCGGCATCCCCTCAGATTTAGCCCTGCTTCCTATTGTCGAAAGTGCATTTCAACCTTTTGCCTACTCTCATGGGCGTGCCGCGGGTATATGGCAATTTATTCCTTCAACTGGAAGACAGTATGGATTAAAACAGAACTGGTGGTACGACGGTCGGCGTGATGTTTATGCTTCAACTAAAGCGGCAATTAAATTATTGAAAAACCTGCACCGTAATTTTAATGGCGACTGGATGCATGCTTTAGCAGCCTATAATACCGGTGATGGCCGGGTTAAAAGAGCAATCAGACGAAACAAGCGAAAAGGCAAACCAACAGATTTTTTCTCTTTAAAATTACCAAAAGAAACCCGCGCTTATGTTCCCAAGTTGTTAGCATTAAGAGACATTATTGAGTTCCCGGAAAAATACGGTATTGAACTCGAGCCTATTCCAAATGAACCCTATTTCGAAGAAGTAAAACTTGATAGTCAGATTGATCTTGCACTTGCTGCAGAAATGGCAGAGTTACCCCTTGATGAACTCTATCATTTAAACTCAGGTTATAACCGCTGGGCAACATCACCTGATGGACCCTATAACTTATTAATACCCGTAACACATGCTGAGCAATTTAAAATCCGTTTAACTGAAGTACCTGCAAACAAGCGCATCCGCTGGATTCGTCACCGGGTGCGTAAAGGTGAAACACTCAGCACGATCGCGCAAAAGTTTCATACCAGTATACGCACGATTAAACGTGTAAACCGTTTACGTGGGAAAATAATTCGTACCGGTCGAGGTTTAACCATACCCGTTGCAAGTCGTTCATTACGCGAATACCGTTTAAGCGCCAACCAACGGAAAAGTAAATTACAAAACATTCCTCGTCAGGGCCGAAAAGTTTCACACATTGTCCAGGAAGGCGATACTTTCTGGGACCTTGCGCGTTATCACCGTGTCGGGGTACGCCAGCTGGCAAAATGGAACAGTATGGCACCACGTGATCGCTTACAGGCAGGTCAGCAACTCATTATCTGGTCACGTCGAGGCAGTGAAGTCACCTCGTCCGTTGACCTTGAAAACTTATCTGCACCACCACGCCGTAAAATAACAAAACGTATCGGCTACCGTGTTCGTAATGGAGACTCATTGGCAAAAATCTCAAGCAAATTTAATGTCAGCATCAGTCAACTTAAGAGCTGGAATAGCGCTGTTCGAACTAAGAAATACCTGCAGCCAGGACAATGGCTAACTTTAATTGTTGATGTTGCACGTCAGTCAGGGAATTCATAGAACAAAATATTTTTTACTGAGTATTATTACTTACCAGCAGTGCTGAATAACTCATATCTTCTTTTAGGATATGATGGTTTAACCAGTTTTTTAAAAAAATCATTAATTCTTCTGATAAACCAAAATTTTTTTCATTCGACTTTTCTTTTAGTTCTGATAACCGGGCTTTGATTTTATTATGTAATTCAATATGTTCCTTTTCATTCATGTAGTTTATATCTTTAAATAGACTCTCTTCATAAATAAAATGCGCTTTAGCATAATTAATAAGTTTTTTAAGAATATGAACAGCTTCTGAAGCTCCACGCCCTTGTTCCATAGCGATATGCAGCTCATTAATTAAACTGATTAAGACTTTATGTTGTCTGTCAATCGAAGGAACACCTACAGATAAATCATCACTCCATTCATAAAACATATTTTATCTCTTTTTTTAATGCAGGCTATAAAGCCGGGGTACCTTTTAAGCTTTTTAAAAAGCTATTAATCTCTGAATAAGGATGCCTGTAATAAAGTTTGTGTATAGTCCGCTTTTGGTTTTGTAAACAAGGCCTCTGTTGAACCTTCTTCAACAACTATGCCATTACGCATAACGATCACTTTATGCGCCATAGCACGTATCACTCTTAAGTCATGGGTAATGAATAAGTAACTTATTTTATGTTTTTGTTGTAAGTCACTTAATAATGTTAATACCTGCTTTTGTACAGACACATCGAGCGCACTTGTCGGCTCATCAAGCAAAATAAGCTTAGGTTCCAAAATAACAACCCGGGCGATAGCAATTCTTTGACGTTGCCCACCTGAGAACTCATGCGGGTAGCGGGTTAACATTGCTTCTTCTAAGCCAACTTCCTGCATGACTGATTTGATTTTTTGATAACGTTGTTCAGAAGTTAATTTCGGAAAATGTATAACCAGGCCTTCTTCTATAATTTGACGAATAGTCATTCTAGGCGATAAAGACGAGAAAGGATCCTGAAATACAACCTGGATATTTTTTCTTAACGGTCTGAGTTCTCGTTGGCTTAGTTGAGTAATATCATTGCTGTTTAAGACAATTGCCCCATCACAGTCCTGTAAACGTAGCAAACACATCCCTAGTGTTGTTTTACCTGAACCGGACTCACCAACAATCCCTAACGTTTCACCTTCAATTAATTGTATATTTACATCATTAACTGCTTTTACATCACCAATT
>JAOUOK010000398.1 GCA_029880425.1 Gammaproteobacteria bacterium | reverse complement strand
TTAATGTATGTGAGTAAGCTGCCCAGGATTAAAGCAACTAAAAAGGGAGCCAAAAGGTAATTCAGTTCAACTTTTCTATCGAGTATAAAAAAATACTGTGATGAAAAGGCAATCCCCACAGCAGTAAAAGTTATGGCATAACTTTTTAAATAAACTGACCATTTTGCTTTAAGCAATTATATTTCTCCCAGAAACTATTGAGTAAATAAATTTTATCTAAGTACCTGTGATAGACCAGGTCTAAATTGTGGGGGGAGAGGAATGCCTTTCGTTTATGTCTATGATGTTACATACATTGAAAGGAATTAAGCAAATTTTTTGTTATGCAGTTAAAATTATTAAATAATTTAACACTTAAATATTTTTAATAATAATTCTTAAAATAGCTATATTTGTGGCCATAACCATGCTGCCCCCCTGACGCCACTTGAATCACCATGCTCAGGTGCTAGCAATTGAGTGCTTACATGGTCAGAAAAAATATACTCATTCCAGAGTTTAGGTACAGTGCTGTAAAGCTCTTTAATATTAGACATACCACCACCTAAAACAATAACATCCGGATCAATGATATTGATTATCGAGGCCAGGCTTTTAGCCAGTCGTTCTTCATAAAGGTGTAAAGATTCCTGTGCGAACTGATCGCCGTTATCTGCCAGCATGACAATGTCTTTTGCCGTGATATTGTTGGGTTGGTAATTCCTTGTTTTATGGTCGATTGCAAAGCCAGGTCCGGATAACCATGTCTCGATACAACCGGATTTTCCACAATAACATTCTCTGCCGGGAAGCTCACCCTGCTCAGGCCACGGTAACGGGTTATGGCCCCATTCTCCGGCGATGGCATTTGCCCCAATAATTGATTGGCCCCGTACGTAAATACCACCACCTGTACCTGTACCGATAATAACGCCAAATACGATATCAGCGTCTTTGGCAGCACCATCGGTGGCTTCAGACACGACAAAACAATTGGCATCATTTTCAATGCGTACTTCTCTTTTAAGTAAAGATTCAAGATCAGAATGCAACGGCTTATCAATTAACCATACCGAGTTTGCATTTTTTACCAGGTCAGTTTTTGGTGAAATGGTACCGGGAATGCCAATTCCTACCGTGCCAGTTTGCCCGGTAGTTGATTCTATGTCGGCAACAAGTTTTATGATGGCATGGAGTGTATTGTGGTAATTCCCCTGTGGCGCATCAATGCGTTTACGCAATAGCTCATGCCCGGCATTATCCAGCGCAATGCCTTCAATTTTTGTACCGCCAAGATCTATCCCAATTCGCATAATAATTCAGATTAATTCGGTATCTTCGTGACTATAAGGGGGACTGCACATACACAATATATGCAAGGGGGTCGTCCCGGTGTTTTTTATGTTGTGGGGGGTGCCTGGTTTGATACATAAGGTATCACCAACGCTGACTTCAAATTTTTCATCACCAAGAAACATCATACCCTGACCCTGGGTGATATGGTACAGCTCTTCTGAAAGCTTGTGATGATGGCGGTGAGTTGTTTGTCCCGGCTTAATAATTGCTTCTGCCAGGCTCTGGTTTTGATTGCCGTGATACCTGGGGTGCATTAACTCCCTGATTTCAGAATCATCCTTTGTACGGTAAGAATAAATATCGCTGCAATGAGTACGGTTAGTCATTATTTTAGAATACGCATTTTTAAAAAAGGGTCAAGTTGAGCGGAAAAATTTGTTGCCTGTTCAAAGGTATTTGTGACCTTTTTTAAAGTTAACAACAGTTTACATAATCACTATTAAGTAAACTCTAAATAATCCGCTAAAAACCCATATATTAAAGCATATCCCAGGGTTTTGATGGCAGATTTTGATTCTACAGTCCTAGTTAAACGAAGCAATCCTGCAATAATTGCAGGTAAATCTGCGTCATTAAAGTTACCCGTCATAGTGCTACTATCACTATTTGTTGCGATAGGCTGGATTGCGGCAGATGGTTTAGGTTTAAGTCAGAAATTACTTAAGAAAATTACTGAGGTATACGGAACAGAAGCGAAGGATCGTTTACTGAGCTGGCAGTCAGTTGTATATAACAATAAAAATTTATCTGAAAAAGAAAAACTCAAAGTCGTAAATACATTTTTTAATAAATCAAAGTTTGTTGATGATATTGATCATTGGGATGTAGAGGATTACTGGGCAACACCAGTAGAGATGCTATCGACCAATGGTGGTGACTGTGAAGATTTTTCAATTGCAAAATATTTCACATTAAAAGAAATGGGTGTATCTATTGAAAAAATGCGTATTATGTATGTTAAGGCAATTGAGCTGGATCAGGCGCATATGGTTTTAGCATATTACCCAACTCCGGATGCTGAGCCGGTTATTTTGGATAATTTAATTGATGAGATAAAATTAGCCTCAACCCGAACAGATCTCGTCCCTGTTTATAGTTTTAATGGCGATGGTTTATGGCTCTCAAAAGAACGCGGCAAAGGAAGAAGAGTCGGCAGTTCCAAGCGGATTAAATTATGGCAGGATCTTGGTCAACGTTTAAGAAAACAAACTGTAAAAGTTCAGTAAAAAGAAGTCATCAGTAATACGCTAAGAATAAAAAATAAACGATTTATGGTTTTTTA
>JAOUOK010000399.1 GCA_029880425.1 Gammaproteobacteria bacterium | reverse complement strand
ATACGCTTTGGTTTGGTTGATCAGCCTGGTGGAAGAAAAATACATACCAGCCCGACTCCATTGATTGGTGGATCGGCAATAATGCTCGCTTCTGTATTTGCGTTTTTAACTATAGGTATTCCTGAAGGCTATCAAGGATTTGTTATTGCAGGTTCAGGATTGTTTTTAGTTGGACTTATTGACGATAAAACAGATCTTAACGCCAAATTAAGATTATTTTTACAAGCCGGATTAATTACATTTGCACTTTATTGGGATGCTGTCTGGCTTGCTGATATCAAATTTACAGACAACATTGTATGGGAGCTCGGCAGTTTTCGTTACCTTCTTTCTGTTCTGATTATTTTAGCTTTAATAAATGCAGTCAATATGTTAGATGGTATAGATGGCCTATCGTCCGGCATAACACTGATTATTCTGACATTTTTGATAGGGTTTTCTGTTATCTCAAACCAGTATGAAATTGCAGGAATATCTGCCTGTTTAGCTGGTGGTGTACTCGGTTTCTGGCTATATAATTATCGCTTTCCTCACCGTCAAAAAGCATTTACCTTTATGGGTGATTCCGGCACATTATTATTAGGTTTTGCTATACCCTATCTCGCTATAAAACTTTCTAGTATTGAGCATAGTTCCATTGCAGCACCAACACTATTATGGCTATTTGCTGTGCCAATTTGGGATATTTTTGCGGTTATGTTTAAAAGGATAAAATATGGCATTTCACCATTTAAGGCTGGAAGGGATCATATTCATCACGAACTAATGAACAACGGACTATCACAACAAAACACGCTTCATTTTATTTATCTGTTATCGCTTTGCGCAGCTACTACAGGCGTAACGCTACAATTTTTTAATCTTGTGCCAGCAACATCCTTTGTTGCCTTTGTTGTTGTGATGGGTATTTATTTGAATCGGTTTTGTTCTGCTTCAACAAAACAAAATGCTAATATTTATGAAATGAATATGGTTTCTGATAGCGCTTCATCAAATAAAGAAATCAAACAAGCATAGGTAATATTTTACTCATTCATAATTGATACATTCATTAATATATCAAGCATTTTTTTAGCCAGTAATTTTCTATCGTAGTTTTTTGAATGATTAATTGAATTTGTTTTGAATTCATTCAACATCTTATTATTATTTAATAGCTTTGTTATGTTAGACGCTAATTCTGAAGAACTTTCCGACTCAAATACCATACCACATTGAGTCATCTTTATAATATCAGTCGCTTCACCTAATGGTTGGCCAATTAGGATAGGCAAACCCATTCCCATTGATTCAAAAATTTTCGACGGTATGACACTGCGAAATAAAGGCGTATTTTTTAAATGGACAATAGAAATATCACATAATGACCATATTTTTGGCATTATTTGTTTTTCTACTCGACCTAAAAATCTTACATTGTCCAGATTTTTGGCATTAGCAAGCACTCTAATATTTTCATAAGCAGCGCCACCTCCAGCGAAAAGAAATACAACCTTCTGATTATCTTTCAATATTTCTGCTGCCTCAACCAATGTTTCAAGCGAATGAGCCATTCCATGTGTTCCAATATAACCTGCTACAAACTTACCTTTTAGATTATACTTTTCAACAAACGCTTGATCTTTACCCAATGGTTCATATTGAGATAAGTCGACACCATTTAATACAACCTTAATTTTATTACCATCAACACCTCTATTAATTAATTCATTCTTGAAACTGTTAGTCACTGAAATTATCATTGATGCTCTTTTATACAAAAATAACTCAATTTTTTCCAGAAACTTGATTAGGTAACTATCTTTCATCGCCCCGACTGCAGTAATGGACGCTGGCCAGATATCTCTTAACTCAAAAACAAATGGTCTTCTTCTAAATAAAGACACAGCCCATCCGGAACAAGCTGTAAAAAACTGAGGAGAAGTAGCAACGATAACATCTATCTTTTTAACAAAAAAACTTGCTATAAAACTCGTGAACATAAATGATTGATAATCCAATATCCTTTTAACAAATCCCTCATTTGATGTAATGTAAGTTTTAACTCTTCTCACTTCAATTCCGGTTATAACTTCCTTTGTGTACCATGAATTTTTATAGCCTTTAAAAACTTTTCCTTCAGGAAAGTTTGGTGCACAAGTAATTACGGTAACTTTGTGCCCTGACTTAATCCATTCTTTGGCATGCTCATAAGTCCTTGAAGCAGGGGCATTACCTTCAGGAGGGAAGTTATCTGTTAAAAAAAGTATATGCATTATTATTTCTTAAACTTCCAGTAGAAATTTGTTTCTAACAAATTGCCAGTTAAATTAATTTCAAGAACATAGTTGTTTTCAGACTTTCCAAATTCTGGCCAAAACTTACATTTTTTCAGCTTGTAATCACTATTATTTAAATCAGTGGATAACAAAAACATCTGCCCTTCCACGTACAACAAATTTTTATCAATAGTTACATCTAAAGCAGGATGAAAATAAAAACGTGCAACTGCAGAATCAAAATCACCTATTATTTCATCTCGAACAGTTAACCGTTGTTTCTCTAATTTTAATTTTCTTGAATGAATACAACCACCAAATAAGGACTTATAACCTGAATGTTTAGCTTCCAACTCTAT
>JAOUOK010000029.1 GCA_029880425.1 Gammaproteobacteria bacterium | reverse complement strand
AACCGGTTCAACCATGGCGCGGTTATACCAACTGCGGTCAAACATAACCACTTCCCCACCCTGAGGAAAATGGCGTATGTATTTCTGAAAAAACCATTCTGATCTCTCACTTTCTGTCGGTTTACCCAGAGCGACAATACGATAATGTTTTACATTCATATAACGTGTGACTCGACGGATGGTGCCGCCTTTACCCGCGGCATCTCTGCCTTCAAATAAGATAATCATACGAGTATTAGTGTCTTCCAGGTACTTCTGCATCTTGATCAGCTCAGCCTGAAAAGGTTTAAGCTCTTCTTCCCTGAGGTGCTTTTTATAAGCCTTATCCTTGACCTTCTGAAGCTCATCAGCCTTAGTTGCAGATGCAACAGTTTTAACATCCTGCACCAGGGTTAATTTATCTTCGACCTGTCCAGTAGCCGAGGTATCTTGATCGTTGCTCATATATAGTCTGTCCAAGTGTTATCTGGTATTACCAGGGCGGTTAGCGAAATCTCTGACTGGTTTAGTCAATTTCTGTCTAGACACGTAAAAATAATCATAGTCATTTAAGTAGTATGGCTCATTTACACTCATCTTTCCTTTAAGTGTTCAAACCATAAGATAAAATATTAAACGTAATAAACATTAAGCACCAGTTATTGATATAAATCAAATCAGTCTTTATCAATCGCGCCATAGTTAAAATGTTCAAACAGATATTTCAAAGGGCTCTACGATACAGGTTTGACTGTGCACCGGGTGCGCTTATCGTTGGCCCGGCAAATACTAACTATGAAACTGGTGAGAGAAATTTACTACATCCGCTTTTTGAAATTGGTGCAGAAATTAAAGTCGAAAAAAAATAGGAGGTTAACTAAGTAATGGTTATCATTATCAGGTAACCACAGAAGGCTGAAAGAGTTTAATTAAATTTAATAATGCGGTGGCGGGGGTTCTTTCTCATTTGATTCAGGTGTTGATTCAGCAATACTTACAACACGCAAGTTCAATAACCTGATTTCTTCTCTTAACTCATCAAGTTGTTGCTGTTGATCAGTAATGACCTCGTTGAGCTGGTTAATGGTTTCATCCTGAAACGCAAGCCGGGTTTCTAAATCAACTATTTTGTCTTCCATGGTTCAACGCTTACTGATTTTTAGCGCGACGTTGTTGCACGGATTTGGCCAGGTTCTTTAACATGGCCACGCTGTCATCCCAGCCAATGCAGGCATCGGTAATACTCTGGCCGTATACCAGTTCCTTGTCTTCTTTTACATCCTGACGTCCGGCAACGAGGTGACTTTCAATCATCACACCCATAATGTTGTTATTTCCTTGCGCAATTTGCTCGCCAACCGCGTCTGCCACATCAATTTGTTTTTGATGTTGTTTCTGGCTGTTGGCATGCGAGCAATCTATCATTAAACGTTGTTGCACACCGGCAGCTTCGAGTTCATTAACGGCTTGCCCTACATGCTCAGCATCAAAGTTAGGTTCTTTACCGCCGCGCAAAATAATATGGCAGTCATCATTACCTGTAGTGGCAAAGATGGCCGAGTAACCCTGCTTGGTTAACGAGAGGAAGTTATGCGGGCGACTGGCTGCGCCAATGGCATCGATCGCAACCTGCAAGCCGCCATCGGTTCCATTTTTAAAGCCCACCGGTGAAGATAACCCTGAAGCAAGTTCACGGTGTACCTGGCTTTCCGTGGTACGCGCACCAATAGCGCCCCAGCTGATTAAATCCGCCACGTATTGTGGTGTAATCAAATCAAGAAATTCTGTTGCCGCGGGTACACCCATTTCATTCAGGTCAGCAAGTAAACACCGCGCAAGGTGTAGGCCCTTATTGATTTCAAAACTTTCATCAAGGTTGGGGTCGTTGATTAAACCTTTCCATCCCACGGTGGTACGTGGCTTTTCAAAATAAACCCGCATCACGATCAATAAGTCATCAGCGAGTTCATGTTTAATATCTTTTAAACGCGTGGCATATTCACGTGCTGCATCAGGATCATGAATTGAGCAGGGACCGATAATCACCAGCAGGCGATCATCTTTACCATTTAAGATGTCATGAATCGCGGTACGTGTATTAAAAATTAATTTACTGGCTGCTTCAGAAATCTGGCAATCTTTATGCAGTTGCTCAGGCGAAATGACTTCGTTCATCGCCGTAATACGTAAATCATCTGTTTTATACTTCATGCTCATAGTTTACTACTTGTTCAAATGTTTGTTCATAAATTTGGCTGCACGTTGTACAGCATCTTTAGACGCCAGGTCATCGGCAAATGTCCTGACATTTTCCGGTCTGAAATCAAAACCTCGTCCCACACCCGGGTATACGATAACACGTGCGTCCCTGCCATTTTTACTTAACTGGTTAATCCCGGTTTCAATAACTCGGCGGCGCTGGTATTGCTCTTCATCACCGATAAATACCAGCATCGGGATTTTCATCTTATCAACTTCCGGCGCATAACCATAAACCTGCGCTGGCTCCGGCGCGTTGGGGTCCTGTAAATGCGGGTAATAAGAGACATAACAGGCAACTTCTTTATCCTGGCGGCTAAACGTGGTGGCCACTTTCAGGGTGTAATAACCCCCGCGGGTATGCGAATACAAGCAAGCCTTGCGTGTGCTGATGTCTTTACGTGCGAGTAAAATATCAATGCCCACGTTGATGTCTTTTTCCAGCTCATAGTCATGTTCTATCGGGTGCGTGCCAATGAAATGAGCCTTGTAGATATCCGGCGCCAACACCACGAAACCCTGTGCCGCGATACGTTTTGCATGGCGTTGAATCAAGGCATCCAGGCCACGACGGCCATGCTGGAAGAATACCGCCGGGTATTTACCTTTCCCTTTTGGTCGAACCAGCATATACGGCACATCAACACCATTACTGTCATAGCTGCTCCAGCTTACTTTAACATCGTGAGTCTGGGTACCGGCAATTTTACCTTCGTTCCACCATGCATCATCCCACCACCAGCTGTTATCCGCTTTTTCTTCATGCGCAGCCAGCTGCTGAGGTAACAATGTCGCATTAATGCTAATAAATAGTGTAAATAAAAAGAGCTTACGCAGCATATTGAATCCCAATAATCCCATCACCAGGAACAACCTGGTAATTTGACTGTCCCCTAAAAAAGTCGGCTATTTTACTCCAGCTCATTGCTAAATGCCTAATAAATAAACATCAGCCGCTATAAATAGCGATATATTGCATTTAAGAAAAGGGAAAAATAAAGGAATTAGTGCGTGGTTGCCAGCTGGCTTACGGATACCAGCTGACGAATTTGATTTAAAAATAAATCTTCATTAATGGGCTTGGAGAAAAAACCACTCAACCCAAATGAGCTGGCATTTTCAGGCGTAATTTTTTCGCTGTAACCAGTGATAAGCAAGATCGGGATATTGGGACGCAGCTCAAGGATTTGCTGGCTAATTTCAACACCAGTTAAACCAGGCATTACCTGATCGGTAATAACCAGGTCAAAGTCATCCGGGTGTTGTTTAAAATAATTTAAGGCTTCAATAGACTCGTTCATAACAAGCACGTTATAACGTTCAGCTTCAAGAAGAGCGCCAAGATACTCAGAAACAAGTTTATCGTCATCGACAACTAAAATATGATGTTTTTCTACAGCTTGCCTTGTCAAAATACTTACCTTATACAATTAACAACTTCAGGCCTAAGTTTATATCAATATATTAAATCGTACGGGAATAGAAAACAAAGTTTACATTTTGAAATATAGAAATGGTTCACAAAAATCATGTTTATTAGTTAGACATAATCTAAAATGTTTTTATTTTTTTGTATTTTTCTTTTTAAACGTGCGTTTCTTTTTTCCCGCTTTCTTTTTTTCCTTACCTTTACCAGCATATTCGCCGGTATGTTTAGTGACAAATGGTTTTGCACGTGCTGTCTTTTCACCGTCATTTTTATCCAGGGTACCTTTTGGCTGGAAAGAAGGAATTAAATGACGTTTACCATTACCTATAAGATCTGCACGGCCCATTTCTTTTAAGGCCTGGCGTAATATCGGCCAGTTACGCGGATCGTGATAACGTAAAAATGCTTTATGTAAACGCCTGACTTTTAAGTTTTTAGCAACAACCAGGTCTTCACTGTTATGAGTCACACGCTTTAACGGATTTTTTCCCGAGTAATACATTGCACTGGCCGTGGCCATGGGCGAGGGAATAAATGTTTGCACCTGGTCTGCCCTAAAACCATTTTTCTTTAACCAGACTGCCAGGTTCATCATGTCTTCGTTTGTTGTACCGGGATGAGCAGCAATAAAATAAGGTATTAAGTATTGTTCCTTACCTGCTTTTTTTGTTGCCGCTTCAAACATTTCTTTAAAACGATCATACGTCCCGATACCCGGCTTCATCATTTTTGACAAGGTGTTTTCTTCGGTATGTTCCGGTGCAATTTTTAAGTATCCACCAACATGATGTGCAACCAGTTCTTCAACGTATTCCGGTGATTCAACCGCGAGGTCATAACGGACACCCGATCCTATTAATACTTTCTTAATGCCCGGTAACTTGCGTGCACGCTTGTATAAACTGACTAAAGGCGAATGATCGGTTCCCAGGTTATGACAGATACCCGGGTAAACACACGATGGTTTACGGCAGGCCGCTTCGATTTCACGTGTCTTACAGGCAAGACGATACATGTTTGCTGTCGGGCCACCGAGATCAGAAATAATACCGGTAAAGCCCGGCACGGTATCACGGATTGTTTCTATCTCCTGGATAATTGAATCTTCTGAACGATTTTGAATAATACGCCCTTCATGCTCGGTAATAGAACAAAAGGTACAACCACCAAAACAACCGCGCATAATATTGATTGAAAAACGGATCATTTCATACGCGGGAATCTTATTACCTTCGTACTGAGTATGCGGAAGCCGGGTGTAAGGTAAGGCAAACAGGCGATCCATTTCTTTCGTAGTTAATGGAATCGGTGGAGGGTTTAACCAGATATCACGCTTACCGTACCGTTGCACCAGGGCACGCGCATTACCGGGGTTTGTTTCCAGGTGAAGTATGCGTGAAGTATGTGCATACAAAACTTTATCGCTTGTAACCTGCTCGTATGATGGCAAACGAATATAACTTGTGGCCCGATCAAATTTTTCTATGCGAGAGATACGTTTCTTTTCTAACCGGGGTTGAAAATCAACAATGGCTTCCGTTGAGGTAGCCGGTTTACTCTCACTTGTATATGTATTCTCTGCATAGGGATTTGTTATTTCACCGACATGGCCAGGTTCATCAATATGGGTTGAATCAATTTCATGCCAGTCTCGTGGTAATTCTTTTCTGAAATAGGCCGTACCTCGAATATCGGTTAATTCGTGGATACTTTCACGCGCGGCCAGGCGATGCGCGATTTCAACTATTTGCCTCTCAGCATTGCCATACACCAGCATGTCGGCTTTTGAATCATGCAGCACCGATCGTTTAACTTTATCCGACCAGTAATCATAATGCGCGATTCGTCTTAACGAGGCTTCTATGCCACCGATAATAATTGGTACGTCATTAAAGGCTTCGCGTGCACGTTGCGCATAGACGACGACCGAATGATCAGGGCGTTTACCACCTTCTGCTCCCGCGGTATAAGCATCATCCGAACGAATACGGCGATCAGCGGTATAGCGATTAATCATGGAATCCATATTGCCGGCAGTGACACCAAAAAATAAATTAGGCCTTCCCAGTATTTTAAAAGCTTCTGCACTCATCCAGTCAGGCTGAGAAATAATACCAACGCGGAAACCCTGTGACTCAAGTAAACGTCCAATCAATGCCATGCCAAAACTTGGGTGATCGACATAGGCATCACCGGTCACAAGAATAATGTCACAACTGTCCCAGCCAAGATCATCCATTTCTTCTTTAGACATGGGTAAGTATTTCGCTATACCAAAACGCTTGGCCCAGAACTGGCGATAAGAAAAAATATTTTTGGCTGGTTCCATTAAATAACCCTGACTTTGATAGGAAAAACCGATGAGAATTATCAAAAAATATACATGGCTAAGTATAGCCCAGTCATGATATGAAAGTGAAAAATAACTGTAACAGGCATGTAATAAAAGCGGGTTACATTAGGTAAAACATTAATTTTAAGGGGGCAAAAGATGTCACGCTATACACTTAAATGTTTTGAAAAAATTGAAGCTCCTGATGGCTCAGGTAACCTACATTGGTATAAATTCATTATTGAAAATAGCTATAATACCATCACCAATATTCGTTGTGGCAGTGAAAAAGAAATACGTCAATTTGCGAAACAAACCATTAAACGATTAAATGAAAAATACTTAACAAGCTGCAAAGTCAAAGTATTCAACCGAATGGCAAACGAAAGCGGTATATCAGCTAATTTGTAGTTTCTTTTTTTGAGCTTTAATCAAACTGTCACAAACAAGAGGCAAAATAAAGTTTTTACTAAATCACAGGATATTTATATGAATGATGAAAATAACCCAATGGACATGTGGCGCTGGAAGATGATGCGCAAGGTTGCAGATTATCTTAATCAACCTAATGACATCACCATGTCAGAACTTAAAGCGATGATTGAAAGTTACCGTAACTATCACAATATAAAAGAACTCATCTCATCCACATCAACTTCACTATCAAACCAGGCACAATAAACGAAAGCTTTTAACTACGCTTCTTTTTTATCTCTCAGCGCAGGTCAAACTTATTGCTACGCCCATCAAGATTATTATGATCAACCAGGTATTTTATATACGTTTCAAAACCCGGCAAGACAAAACCTTTCTCGTTATTTTTACGCATATGTATCTCTAACAGGTTATCAATTACGCCTGAGTATATTTTCATAACCCGTGCTTTGCGCAATGCCTTAATTTCTTTTGTTACTGACTTGTTATCGGAACATACCAACGAATAAAACAAGAGCATGACATTTCTTGAGTTTATATCCAGTGCACCAAGCGCACCGTAGACATGATGTTGTGGGGGGAAAATGGGCGCTATCATCCTCAGTAACTGTGTCACCAGCCTGTCACTCACCTCGATATTCAGCTGATCTTTATTAGTTACTATCACCGTAACAAAATCAAGCAACGGCATAATTTTTAATTTCACCCGGCCAACATAATCTGAAAGCCGGGCTGAATATTTTTCCGGTGCCAGTAAAAAGGCGGTCGCTATCCAGTAGAGTCGCGTTTTTTCATTTAACTTTTCATCCTGCGACAGAACCCGCTCAGTTACCGTTAAAAAATCTTCACTGTCAGCGTATTGAAAAGCCAGTTGTAGTAATTGAAATAATATTTTCGCTTTACAATTTTGCCAGTGCTCTAACAACACTAATACGGTATGTTGAACAACCGCAATATCTGGCGTATCAGATAATACAAGGTTTCGTCCCGGGATATAGCACGCTTTATTTATTAACATCGCGCTCCAGTATTTTTCTAATGCGGGTAGCACTTTTTCTTTATGTTCACTTAATAAATAATCAAACCAGCGATCCTGGTGATTAGTCTTGTTAGAAAAAAGAAATGCAATAGCAGACTCAAGTATATCTATATTAATAGTATCAACATCATGCAACGAGTCAGTGCTAATTAAATCAAGCCCGGCCAGAATCACGTAACCCTCGGCAAACTCATTATGTTTTGCCATGGCTTCACCAATTTGATCTGCTGTCGGGATATCTGTTCGAAATATACTTGCCTTGAATCCATCAATGAGCGCATCAGCTAATTCTTTATTTGCCAGTAGTTTTATCTTCTCGATCGCGGGCAACGCGTTTTCAATAACATAAAACAATCCCAGGTAGGCTTTTGCAAACGGAACCAGGGCATGGAAATTTTCTCCTGATCGAATAGATTCAATCTGGGGTAATAACTGTTCGTCATTTTCACTGCGTGTTAACTCAAAGTCCAAACTAATAACCTTTTAATTCATAGCAAATAAGGACGTTATTATTACACAGTTTTAAACCCCTTGTTTTTAAGTGTAATAATCATTAGTGTTAAACATTCAGTTTTTACTATTTTTCACAGGAAATTTTTATCAAAGGAAAATTTAAAATGTCATTACCCAGGTTAAAACTTATCAGCTTTACTCTTTGTCCTTTTGTACAAAGGGCAATGATCGTCTTAAATGAAAAAAACATTCCTTTTGATATTGAATATATTGATCTCTCTGCACCACCGCCATGGTTCTATGATATTTCTCCGCTGGAAAAAGTGCCTGTTCTGCTGGTTGATGATGAGCCTTTATTTGAATCCATGGTTATCTGTGAATACCTGGATGAAATCACTGACGGTTCACTTTACCCAGCAGATGCATTTCAACGTGCAAAAAACCGTGCCTGGATTGAATTTGGCAGTGATATTCTTTCTACAACATTTGAGTTTTATAACACGAGCGATGAAAAACGTTTTAAACACCTTATCGACATTCTCACTGATCGCTTTGAAGTGCTAGAAGATGAAATCAGTGATGGTGACTATTTTAACGGTGAAAAATTTTCTATGGTTGATGCCGTCTATGCCCCTGTATTCCGTTATCACAAGCGCATAGCAAAATTAAAAGATTACGGCTTGTTTAAAGATACACCAAAAATAAAAGCATGGGGCGATAAATTATTAGAACGAGACTCAGTCATTAAATCTGTTCCGGATAGCTATGAACATGATATGAGTAACTATATTAAAAAACTCAATTCTGTTTTTCGTAATGAAGTGAAAGATTCATTATAAATTCGTAATCAGGACGGCTTTCAGATATATTGAATTAATACTTTTAAATTTACTGGTATTCATATGTCTGAACCCTCGCAACAAGAAGATCTACTTGCAATCATTAACCTCTTAGCCGGTGCAGCCCAGGCAGGTGCAAACGGTATTATTGCCCAGGCCGCGTTAAATGTCGTACTTGCTTCAGAAGCTGTTGTCAGGGCAAGACAAATGGAGCTTGATCAGGCCATGCAGGATGCGACCATGAACGCGTTAAATGATGCACAGAATGCACTTTTTAATGCCTCAAATATTGAAGGCGCAATGGAAGAAGCCAAGCAGGATATTCTGAATAGCAACCAGAAACTCTATGATCCAAACTTTAAACAATAAAAAAGGCGGTTTAACCGCCTTTTTTATTTATGCCGATGCTGGCAAACCTATTTCATGTCCGTTGCCGTGCCATGCCATCATGCCACCTCGCAGGTTAAAGACATTTTCATAGCCTTGTTGCATTAAGTACATGCAAGCCTGTGCAGAACGTGCACCACTATGGCAAACAAAAACTGTTTTCACGTCTTTGCTAAGTTCACTCATACGTAATGGAATCGTATGCATGGGTACGCCTTCAGAACCGGGGATAATTCCGCGTAGTAACTCAGCTGGTTGACGAACATCAATAACTCGAACATTTACATCAGTTTCTTTTAACTGTGCTAATTCAGTTGCTTCAATTTCTTTAATCATACTCAATTACTCAAGATTGTTACTAAAAACAGAAGTATATTAGAACAAGCTAATATTTCAAGTCTTATTTAAGCAAATTTTTTAACAGCACTACACGATCGGGCCAAGTTACGTAATTTCATGTAAAATACCCACAATATAACTAACTTTTCCCATTATTCGGAACAAAAATGGTCAGTCGACAATACAGCAATAAACGTGAAGAACGTTACCGCCAGGCCATGCGGCGTTATAAAAAAGACCGTCAACGTAACGTTATGGCCGAGCCTGGTGAACATGAATTCGTGCTGGTGCTGGATCACCTCTTCGCGGGCTTCAATGTTCCCAAGATTTTCCGCAGCGCGGAAGCCTTTGGTGCCACCGAGATTCACCTTATCAATATTGGTGAATTTGATCCCGCACCCGCGAAGGGCGCCTTTCGCAAGGTGCCGACAAAATTCCATGACAACGTGGCGG
>JAOUOK010000397.1 GCA_029880425.1 Gammaproteobacteria bacterium | reverse complement strand
CTCTCATCTCTGTTATTATGCCTGTTCATAATGCAGGACCTTATCTTACCGATGCTATTGTTAGTATCTTAAATCAAAAAAATGTTTTATTTGAACTGATAGTTGTTGATGACCATTCAACCGACCAGGCTATAAATAATTTAGACACTGTTATCAGAGAAGATCAACGGCTTATCTTTATTACCGCGGAATCACGTGGTGTTGTCGCAGCAATGAAAAGTGGTTTTTTGCATGCACGTGGCGAGTATATTGCCCGGATGGATGCTGATGATATTGCTTTGCCTGACAGGCTGGAAAAACAATATGAGTATTTACAGCAGTACCCGGATATCGGGATAGCCGGTGGCCAGGTCAGGATATTCAGTGATAAAGAAGTTGAGCAAGGGTTTTCACTTTATGAAAAATGGCTTAATCAACTCTGTTTGCCTGAAGACATAGAACGGGAACTTTTTGTTGAAAGTCCTATTCCTAATCCAACTGCTTTTTTTCGCCGTGAAATTTACCAGGCATTGAATGGCTATCATGATCCTGAATGGGCCGAAGATTATGATATGTGGCTGCGCGCACATGCGATGGGTATAAAAATGGGAAAACCGGAGGGGGTTATTTTACATTGGCGGGATCATGAAAAGCGTTTAACGCATTGTGATGGTCGTTATAATAATAAGTTATTCTTGAAAGCAAAGGCGTGTTACCTGGCAGACCATCCTGACTATTTAAAAAATCGTAAAGCGATTATCTGGGGCACAGGACCAAATGGCGTTTATCTTTACGATATACTCAAACAGCAAGGCGTTGAGGTTGAAGCCTTTATTGAAGTTAACCCGCGGAGGGTTGGTGGAATTAAAAGAGGCAAACCGGTAATACATTTTACCGGGATAACTCAGTATACTGCTCATGGTGATGCAAGCGCATTAATTATAGGTGCAGTCGGTGCACGGGGGGCACGCGCTAAAATGCGCCAGGCATTGTTAGATATGGATAAAAAAGAGGGAAGGGATTTTCTTTTTGCAGCATAGAGTATTAAGTTAAAAAACATCAATTCAATTTTTTAAATTAAATAAGAAGACTATAATGGAAAAATCACACTACGATCAGCTTGCAGATGAACTGGTTCAGACGGGTAACTACAAAGTTATCAAACGCTTTGAAGAAGTAGAGTTTTATAATCAAACCCCGGGTGATGATATAAAGATCGGTATTTATCTTGATACCGAAACGACTGGAATGGATGCAGATGAAGATCAAATTATTGAACTGGCTCTGGTTCCATTTGAGTTTGATAAGGCAGGAAATATTTACCGTATATTACCCGCCTATAACTCCTTTCAGGATCCTGGTTTACCTATTCCTGAACTCATCACGCAGATTACCGGCATTACAGATGACATGGTAAAAGGACAATCGATTGATCTTGAACAGGTTTCAAAGATGTTATCCGAGGCAGTCATCGTGATTGCACATAATGCACGTTTTGACCGTCCCTTTGTAGAGAATTTACTGGATGATTTTAAAGATATTGCCTGGGCCTGTTCGATTGCGGACATCGATTGGAACAAGGAAGGTTTTGAAGGGGTAAAACTTGAATTCCTGGCTTACAAGTTTGGTTTCTTTTATGAAGGGCACCGGGCAACCATTGATTGCCAGGCAGGCATTGAAATATTGAGCCAAAAATTTCCACTAAGTGGTGAACCGGTATTAAGTCGCCTGTTAAAAAATGCCAGGCGCACCGATATTCGTTTATGGGCAGAAGGGGCTCCGTTCGATCGTAAAGATGTACTTAAGAAAAGAGGTTACCGTTGGTCGCCCGGAGAAAATGGAAAACGAAAAGCCTGGTATAAAGACCTCTCTGAAGATGAGCTGGAAGAAGAAATGAAGTACCTTAATGACAGTATTTATACACGCGCAGTGGGTGTATTACCGACTGATAAATTTAATGCAAAGATTCGTTATTCTAAAAGGATTTAAGTATCAGGGTAATTAAACAACAATTATAGTATCTGTACAGCTACCTGTTATTTTTTTATCTCAAGTGTATATCAGAGTAAATCTAAACGGGAAGACTTATGGCTGTAAAAGCATTCGACTTTCTAAAGATAAGATAAATTTTGCCGATAAACACTATATTAAGGATGATAATTGAAGCTGAATTTTAAACGAGCTTTGTAAACATGACAAAAATCTTACTTGTTGAAGATAATGAAGATAACCGTGATATGTTGTCTCGTCGTTTAGAGCGTAAAGACTTCACGGTTACCCTGGCTGTTGATGGGCAGGATGGTGTAGACAAGGCCTCTAGTGAAAAACCTGATATAATATTAATGGATATGAGTTTACCCGTTATGGATGGCTGGCAGGCAACTAGGATTTTAAAAAATAATCCGGATACAGCTTGTATACCTGTTATCGCATTGACAGCTCATGCGATGTCAAGTGACCGAGAAAAAGCTCTTGAAGCCGGCTGTGATGACTATGATACCAAGCCAGTTGATTTCCCCCGCCTGTTAGAAAAAATTGCGCAGTTAACTGCCTGATTTATTTTATTTTTGTAGTAAAGCTACTTCTGGTATGTGTTTCAATTCATTACTTATATATGATTCGCTGAATATTTCAGAGTAATT
>JAOUOK010000396.1 GCA_029880425.1 Gammaproteobacteria bacterium | reverse complement strand
ATAAAAAACAAGGGAACAATTTCAACCAAACCACCAAAGCTGATCACAATGACAATAAACAACATCATCAGCCCAATATTTTTTTCAACAACTTCATGACTCATAATTGAAGTCCTCCTTTAAGCCGTTTGAGTTGCAGGTTTGGCACCACTAATGGTTTTCCAAACGTTGTAAGCCATGATGAACATGCCTATGAGGAAAAGCAGACCACCCAGGAAACGGACTGTGTAATACGGGTAGGTTTTTTCCAGTGATTCGACGAAGCTATAGGTTAATGTGCCGTCACTATTCACTGCACGCCACATCAGTCCCTGCATAACACCGGCAATCCACATGGAAGCGATATACAACACAATACCAATGGTTGAGATCCAGAAGTGGGTATCAATCAGCTTGGTGGAATACATTCCTTCCCGGTTGAATACTTTGGGAATCAGGAAGTAAATGGCACCAATGGTCACTAGTGCAACCCAACCAAGTGCACCGGAATGTACATGGCCGATGGTCCAGTCGGTATAGTGGGATAAAGCATTAACCGTTTTGATTGACATCATCGGTCCTTCAAAGGTGGACATACCATAGAAAGACAGGGACACGATAAGGAATTTCAAAATTGGATCAGTTCGTAACTTATGCCAGGCACCTGATAAAGTCATCATACCGTTGATCATGCCACCCCATGAAGGCGCAAGCAGGACTAACGAGAAGACCATACCCAGTGACTGCGCCCAGTCAGGTAAGGCGGTGTAATGCAGGTGATGAGGACCGGCCCACATATAGGTGGAAATTAGCGCCCAGAAATGCACCACGGATAAACGGTAAGAGTAGATAGGGCGTTCAGCTTGCTTGGGAATAAAGTAATACATAATCCCGAGGAAACCAGCAGTCAGGAAAAAGCCCACCGCGTTATGCCCGTACCACCATTGCACCATGGCATCGATACTGCCAGGGTAGAGTGAATAGGACTTGGTTAAGCTGACCGGAAGTGCCATGGAATTAACAATATGTAAAACAGCCACGGTAATAATGAAAGCACCAAAGAACCAGTTAGCAACATAGATATGCTGTACCTTGCGTTTCATAATTGTGCCAAAGAAAACAACAGCATAAGACACCCAGACTACCGCGATTAACAGATCGATAGGCCATTCCAGCTCGGCATATTCTTTACCACTGGAAATACCCAGTGGCAGAGTAATGGCAGCCAGCAGGATAATCAGTGTCCAGCCCCAGAAAGTAAACGCGGCCAGCTTGTCTGCGAACAGGCGAACCTGGCAGGTTCGCTGCACAACATAATAGGATGTTGCAAATAAAGCCGAGCCCCCAAACGCAAAAATAACCGCATTGGTATGCAGGGGACGTAAACGGCTATAGGTTAGCCATGGCGTATCAAAGTTGAGTTCTGGCCACACAAGCTGTGCTGCTATCAGTACCCCAACGGCCATGCCGACAATACCCCAGATAACCGTCATGACGGCAAACTGGCGTACAACGGTATAGTTGTAGGTGTTTTGTGTTTCCATAGGTCTCCCTTCTCGTTATGTTTAAATAAAAAGATATTTACTATTAGTAAATAAAAATAAACTTATTTACTAAGCATGCCTGTTTTTTTTATTTAGCAAGTTGATCTAGATCAACTGAGAGATTAATTCGCTACTGACGAGATAGACTCAGGACTAACTTACCTGTGACTTACCTGAGTGGGGCTGACAATGGTCTGCAAGCTGTGTCAGTTTTTCACGGTCAAGAATCGTAATATGTTTGCGTTCGACCTGTAGCATGCCTTCTTCCTGAAAATGGCTGAGTAGCCGACTAATGGTTTCTACTGCCATACCGAGCAGGTTGGCAATATCACCACGTGACATGCTGAGATTAAATTCATTATCGGAATAGCCCCGACTTTTCAGCCTGTTAGACATACCAATGAGAAAACTGGCCAGCCGGGTTTCAGCAGGCATTTGAGCGAGTAACAACATAAGATTTTGATCTTGCTGTATCTCCTGGCTCATTAGTCGTAGCAATTGATGTTGCAGATTAGGAATATCGCGGGCCAGAGATTCAAGCCGCTCAAAGGGAATTTCACATATATTAGAGTGTTCTAAAGCCTTTGCTGTGCAAACGTGCTCTTCGTTATTAATTCCATCAAGACCAAGTAGTTCACCAGGCAGGTGAAAGCCGACAATTTGTTCAGTGCCATCTGCACTGGTAGTAAAACTTTTAAATGAACCACTACGAATAGCATAGATGGATTTAAGAGGCTGACCTATCTGGAACAGGGCCTTGTTTTTTTCAACAGACTGGCGACGCTTGATAACGTTATCGAGTTTATCCAGGTCACCGCTTTCCAGTCCCATTGGCAGGCACAAATCATAGAGACTACAGTTTTGGCAATGACTACGTAGCTCTGAAAGTTTAACTATTCGATTCGTACCCATTCATTTTGCTCTCTTATTTTTTTAATCATTTTATGACCCAAACGATGCTTCGGTAAAGTTGTTTTTGGAGATCAGGCAGATTTATTAACATAAATTACATAAGGGAACTGTGCTACTGATGATTTGTAAATATTCGTGACATTTTATATACATTAGTAATATTGTAAGTTTTATTCGTGATATAAATA
>JAOUOK010000395.1 GCA_029880425.1 Gammaproteobacteria bacterium | reverse complement strand
AATTTGAGTAACTTTTTCTCAACTTCCAATACCGTTTTGCCAGGGGCAATCCTGGTACGGTTTGATACACGGAAGATATGTGTATCAACGGCAATGGTTGGGTGACCAAACGCGGTATTTAAAATTACGTTAGCTGTTTTGCGGCCGACACCGGGTAAAGCTTCAAGCGCAGCCCGATCTTCAGGTACCTCGGAGTGATGTTCTTTTACCAGTATCTTGCAGGTTTTTATTACGTTTTTAGCCTTGGTATTAAACAGGCCGATTGTTTTAATATATTTTTTTAAGCCAGTTTCTTTTAATGCAGCCATTTTTTCCGGTGTTGGTGCATCTTTAAATAAATCCTCGGTTGCTTTATTAACGCCTTTATCTGTTGCCTGAGCTGAAAGAATAACCGCGATAAGTAATTCAAATGGGGAAGAATAATTGAGTTCTGTGGTTGGTTCAGGAATGTGTTTTTTCAGGCGAGAAAAGATCTCGCTACGAATTTGTTTGTTCATAAATTAAGTTTAACTTGATGCTTTTACTGGTTCGGCTTCGGTAGTAGGTAGCTTTGCACGTAAAGATTGTTTTTTATCAATAATATTTTTAACTGCAATTAATAATCCCAGGCCAATAAATGCACCGGGTGGCAATATCGCAAGTAAAAATCCACGGTAGTCATCAAACAGGCTAATCGTCATTTCACGTGCGGCTTCACCAAACATCAGGTGTGCCTGCTGGAATAATGTACCAAAGCCAATGGCTTCACGCATTGCACCTAATAATACCAGGACAGCTGTAAATCCGAGTCCCATAAATAAGCCATCGACTAAGGCTGCCGGAATAGTGTTCTTTGAAGCAAAGGCTTCTGCACGTGCAATAATTGAACAGTTAGTCACGATCAGCGGAATAAAAATACCAAGGATAAGGTAAAGTTCGTGAAACCATGCGTTCATTGTTAATTCAATAATAGTGACTGTTGAAGCAATAATTAAAACAAACACAGGGATTCGAATTTCAGGACGGACCCAGTGACGGATCATTGAAACCATAATATTTGAGGCAACCAGGGTTAAGGTTGTTGCAAGACCAAGTCCCAGGCCATTTATGACAGTATTTGATACAGCTAATAAGGGACATAATCCAAGTAACTGTACAAAGGCCGCATTATTTGTCCACAGCCCGTTTGAAATAATTTTACTGTAACTGGTATCACTCATATAGGGTATCTCTGTGTTCATTATAATAGCGTAAAGTATTATAGACGGCTTTTACAATTGCACGTGGTGTAATGGTAGCGCCGGTAAACTGGTCAAATTCTCCGCCATCACGTTTAACGGCCCAGCCTTTTTTATCCGGGTTGGTTAATGATTTATCTTTAAATCGGGTAATCCAGTCAGAACGATTTTCTTCTATAGCATCGCCCAGCCCCGGTGTTTCTTTGTGATGGACAACGCGCACACCTTCAAGGGTGCCCGCATAATTAATCGCGACCAGTAATTCTATATTTCCGCTATAACCACCAGGTGCAACACTATTTATGATAACGGCAACAGGTTTATTGTCTTTACGTGCACGATAAATATTAACTGCTTTATTACTTCCCAGCAGGTCTTTATTTGTAACCCGGATGATATCGTTAAATATGTCATTATCATGTGCAGCAGGAGGAATCAAAACATGAAATGCTTTTAGCAGTGCGATCCGTTTATTTTCATTAATTTTATCAATGGTATTATCATAGGTAAAAGAAACAAAGAACGTGCCTATGACTGCAAACACGGCAAGTACTATTGCACTGATTATCATATTTTTAAACAGGTTCATTAGTTTTTACCTGTTGCGCCAAATACTGCGGGTTTATAATAATAATCAATCATCGGGACGGCCATGTTCATCAGTAATACTGAAAAGGCAATAGCATCGGGATAGCCTCCCCAGGTACGAATAATATAAATCAGGATACCAATACCGGCTCCATATATAAGCCGGCCTTTCGTTGATGCTGCGGCAGTAACAGGATCTGTTGCAATAAAGAATGCACCGAGCATGGCTGCGCCACCAAATAAATGAAAACTTGCCGGGGCATAGGTACCTGAGTCTACAAAGTTAAAAAGTATTGCCATGAATGAAAGAGCACCAAGCACGGCAACGGGTATATGCCAGCTGATTACTTTAATTGAAACCAGGATTAGCCCGCCAATTAAAAACATGATGTTGATCCATTCCCAACCGTAACCTGCAATGTTACCGAAGAGTGATGAATTACTCTGATGAATTTCATCAAGGGTATAACCCAGGCTCAGTTGGGTTTTAATACTATCCAGTGGTGTTGCCATAGTTAAGGCATCATAGCTGATGCCTTCAGGTAAGGTGTTAAATAAGCTGAAGTTCAGTGTGTTTGAAAAAGTTAAACCATGAGTTTCAGCAGGGATCCATGCTGTCATTTCTTTTGGAAAGGCAATTAACAGCATGGCATATCCAACCATAGCCGGATTAAACGGGTTATAGCCCATGCCGCCGTATAAGTGCTTGGCAATAACAATAGCAAATGCTGCACCTAAAGCGGCCAGCCACCAGGGAGCGAGAGTGGGCATGGCCAGCGCAAGTAAAATAGCAGTCAAAACGGCTGTACCATCATAAATA
>JAOUOK010000394.1 GCA_029880425.1 Gammaproteobacteria bacterium | reverse complement strand
AAGGTTGTGCATGGTTGCGATTCTTCGTAACTATTTTATTACAACCGCAATAGAAACAAATCGTGTCGCAAAAAGGAATATGGAAATATAATGATAGAGGTGTATTTCTTTCGTTACTCAGTTTTACCTGCTCTAAATAACTGGCTTCATTAAATTCTTCAGTAAACTGAATTGCAGTAGGGTATGACGTATAGCGCGGGCCAGACTTGTCATATTTTTTAATTAAATCGTTATTAAATACCAGTTCAGTCACGAATCATTTCCTGTAAATTTAAAAAAAGAATTTTACCCCTATTTGGGTGAAATTATGCTGACTCAGATCAAATAAAAATTTAATACTTGTCTTCAATCTGTAAACCTGTGTAGTGCATATCATTAATTATTTTGCCGCAGCAGCAAAGTCATCATGATATTTATCAACATCCCTGGCATCGAGCATAAATACGCCCTCTCCACCGTACTCAAAACTTAACCACATAAACGGAACATTGGGAAAACGTTCAGCTAATGCATGTTCACTGTTTCCAACTTCAACAACTAACACACCATCGTTATTTAAGTGATCTTTTGCATCACGCAACATAGGG
Organism: Gammaproteobacteria bacterium; assembly: GCA_029880425.1. Taxonomy (GTDB): domain Bacteria; phylum Pseudomonadota; class Gammaproteobacteria; order UBA6429; family Thiohalophilaceae; genus JAGLTQ01. The sequence continues at coordinate 2,052 of JAOUOK010000394.1, read as the reverse complement.
ATCACTAAATCCAGTCCTGTTTCCCCTGCCGTTAATCCCAACTCAGGTTCGTGACGATACTCATCAGGTAAGTTTGCCATATCTTCAGCATCAACATATGGCGGGTTACTTACGATAAGATCGTACTTACGGCCCTGTAAATTACTGAATAAATCTGACTCGATTATATTAAGACGATTTTCAAGATGATGTTTTTTCTGATTTATTTTAGCCACTTCAAGTGCCGTGCCTGATATATCTGCTGCATCAACCGCCGCATCAGGAAAAGCATAAGCACAGGCAATCGCAATACAACCACTTCCAGTACATAAATCTAAAATATTTTTTACTTTCTCAGGATTCACCCAGGGCTGAAACTGCTCTTCAATTAATTCCGCAATCGGTGAGCGTGGTACAAGTACATTATCATTGATATAAAAATTTAAGCCGGCAAACCAGGCTTCATGGGTTAAATAACCCGCGGGCTTGCGTGACTCAATGCGCTTTTGAAACAAAGCATTCACTTCTTCAATATTTTCTGCACTCAAACACGTATCAAGTTTTTCATCACTAAAGTCCGGTGCTTCTTTTAATGCAAAAAATGCGAGATAAGCCGCCTCGTCCAGCGCGTTATCGGTACCATGCCCGTAGTAAAGTGAGGCCGCATCGAAAGCCGCGGCACCGTAGTAAATAATGTCACGTAAGCTTTTAACTTCTGACAGTTTTGTCATGTTCTGGTTCACTATGCAGATGGCTTTTTGGCATGTTTAGGACGAAATGCTTTAACAAACGATTCATCAGTTTCAAGGTATGGACCTTCGAGTAAATCAATACAATAAGGTACTGCCGGGAAAACGGCATTTAAACAATCTGCAATTGCCGACGGTTTACCGGGTAAGTTAATAATTAATGATTGTCCACGGATTCCTGCAATTTGTCTTGATAATATCGCGGTGGGGACAAACTGTAATGACACCGCCCGCATTTGTTCGCCAAAACCATCAAGAATCTTACTGCATACAGCTTCCGTTGCTTCAGGTGTAATATCACGTAACGCGGGGCCCGTGCCACCTGTCGTCACGATCAGGCAACAACCCTGCTCATCGGCTAACTCTTTTAGTACCTTTTCAACCTGGTCCTGTTCATCCGCAACAATGCAAGCCACGGCTTCCCATTCATTCGTCAGTGCACTGGATAACCACTCCTGCATGGCAGGTCCACCCAGGTCTTCATACTCACCACGACTGGCGCGATCTGATACAGTTACAAACCCGATACGTGCTGCCTTTGCCATTTCTAACCTCTAATATTTGGTAAATTTGATAATTGAAATATTCAGAAAAATTTCAGGATCAATATGTAAACTAGTTACAGGTACTTATCGAGTTTACTTTACATGTCCGCCCATCTGTCCAGATAGCATGATCTAAACGGGCATTTGATAAATCTGTATCCACAATAATGGCATCTCTGAAGTTTGCATAACTTAAATTAGCCTGCTTTAACACGGCCCCCGTCAGGTTTGCACCCATCAGGTCCGCACCGGTTAAGTTTGCTTTACTAAAGTCTGTGTTCACCAAGTTCGCCAGGTGTAGCTGGGCATACTTTAAATTTGCCAAAGATAAATTTGAAGACTGCAGGTTAGCTGTCTGCAAATTAGTATTCATTAAATTTGCCGCAATTAACTCTTTTTGAGCCAACTGCACACCGACAAACTTACAGCCATTCCAGTTAACGCCTTGCTGGGCTGGTATTGAGCAATCCACAATATTTTCATCTTCAGGTGAATACTGGAAAGCCAGCACAATCACGCTAATAACCACCAAGAACAACACCGTAATTTGTACAAATGTTGCCAATGGATTCGTTTTCTTTTTTGCTTCAGTGGCTAAACGGTGTAAGCGTTTAATCTCCTGTTCTTCGTAAGAAACATGAGCACGACGTTCATCTTCTTTATCTATCTCTGAAATACCACGCCGTTCATCTGCCCAGCGTCTTGCTGCATTAAGTCGTTCATTAAAACCGGGATCAGACCTGTTTTCAAAAAAAATCTCAGGCAAAAGTTCCTTTACC
>JAOUOK010000393.1 GCA_029880425.1 Gammaproteobacteria bacterium | reverse complement strand
TTAAATTGCCAAAGAGTTCTTTTTTTACCTTTGCGCCAAGTACAACAAAAGCACGGGGTGCAGTGGGATCTTCGTCAGGTAAAAATCGTCCACGATGTATTTTTGCACTAAACGTAATCAAAAAATCAGGGCCAACACCAAACACCGTGGTTCGGCGAGTACGTCCATTGCCTTCAACCTCTGCATTGCCTTGTACGACAGGAACAACAGATTCTGCAGATGAAAGTTTTTTTAAAGCTTCTGCATCTTCTATTGTTAGTGGTCGTACACTACCAAATGCACCTACGCTCATTCCATGGGTTGTGACTTTGCCAGGATTAACGGCAACAAGGTTAGTCCCGAACTGGCTGAACTCGGTCAGCACAAACCGGTAGAGTCCTTCACCAATCGAGGTCAGTAATACGACTGCCGTGATACCAATTGCAATGCCCAGCATGGTTAAAAAACTTCGGAGTTTATGTGCCACTACCGAGGTGCCCGTGAGTTTTATAAAGTCTTTAATCATCATCGTTAGTTACCATTACCGTTTTGATAACGCGATAACAGGATCAAGTCGCGCGGCTTTCTTAGCCGGTAATAAACTAAACAGGGTACCGGTGATCAGTGCTACCAGGATAGAAGCAAGAATGGCCCATGCTGGTGCATAGGCCGGTAACTGGGAAAAGGCTGAGCGAATACCCCAGCAGCCCAGCTGACCCAGTATTAATCCTGCAAATGCACCAAGTGCCGACAGTAACATGGCTTCAATAAGAATAAGGTTAAGAATGGCTTTTGATGAAGCACCCAGGGATTTCAATAAACCAATTTCATTTGTGCGTTGGGAGACGGTCACTAACATCACGTTCATGATAAGAATGCCTGCGACAAAAAGACTGATAGCCGCAATGCCCGCCACTGCATAAGTAAGTGCACTGAGTATACGGTCAAATGTTTTAAGTATGGCATCCTGGGTAATCACCGTGACATCTTCTTCTCCCTGGTGACGCTCTTTTATTGTTTTCTTTATAAAGGCAATGACACCAGGAATCGTTTCACGTGTTTTAACTTCAATAAAAATTCTGAACAGGGAAGGTACATTAAATAATGCCTGTGCAGAGGCAACGGGAATATAAACAGCATCCCCAACATTCATTCCCATGGATTGCCCTTCATAATCAAGAATCCCAATCACGCGAAAACGTCGATCACCAATACGTAACCACTGGCCTAAAGCGGCATGTGCGCCAAAAATTTCATTACGAAGACCTGAACCAATCACGCAGACCGAACTGCCTCGGTTAAGATCTATTTTGGGTAAAAATTTTCCTTGCGCGATTTTCCATTGGCGGATTTTCTGAAATTCAGCGCTGGTGCCCATGACACTGACTTCGCGTTTACGGCCTTGCCAGGCAACTTCTGCTGCACCAATATTAAAAGGTGCAATACGCACAACCTTGGGGTGACGTTTGAGTGCAAGTGCATCATCAATGGTCAGGTCTCTTTCAGTGATGCCGATTAAGCCTGTTGGATTATCACCACTGGTTTCATTTTTTCCCGGGATAACAATAACCAGGTTAGTACCAAGTGCAGAAAATTCATTGGTAACATAACTACGTGCACCTTCTCCCAATGCAGTTAAGATAACAACCGAGCCGACACCAATGCTCATTGCCAGCAACATTAAAAAAGTGCGTGTCGTGTTGGCGCTTAATGCCTGCCATGAAAAATGAATTGCATCACGTACCAGTAACATGATTGTTGCCTGAGGGTTTGTCGATAGTATCGGACTCAATTTTTCCATCGAGCATGCGGATAGAGCGGGTTGAACGTGCACCGAGTGCTGCATCATGTGTTACAACTATTAAGGTGATGCCTTTTTGATTAAGTTGTTCGAGTGTTTCGATAACATTGAGTCCTGATTTTTGATCGAGGTTACCGGTGGGTTCATCGGCAAGTAAAATAGAAGGTTCGGTAATCGTGGCCCGGGCAATGGCGACGCGCTGGCGTTGTCCACCGGAGAGTTCCTGTGGTTTGTGATGAGCGCGGTCTGATAATTTCATCGACTCGATGGCTTGCTGCACCCGTTCTTTTCTTGCTGTTTCGGCTATTCCGGCAAGGACCAGCGGTAACTCTATATTCTCAGCCGCGGTTAAACGGGGAATTAAATGAAACACCTGGAAGACAAAACCGATATTTTGATTGCGCGTGATAGCTTGTTCATTTTCATCTAAGTCAGTGACGTTATGATGATTAAGAAAATAACTGCCTGAGCTTGGCCTGTCTAATAATCCAATTAAATTCAGCAAGGTTGATTTACCTGAGCCGGATGGGCCCATTACTGAAACGTAGTCACCATCGTTTATTTGCAGGTTGATGCCATCAAGCGCATGAACCGTTTGATCACCGACCTGGAAATTACGCTGAATGTCAGTCAGTTTGATCATCTTAAAAGTTATTTTTTATCCGTTTCAATTTTCACCCGCGCGCCATCGACGACACCTTCACGATCAATTGAAGTGACAACGTCTTCGCCAGCGCTAAGCCCTTCAAGTACCTCGGTATATTTCCAGTTACTCAGGCCCGTTTTAATTTCTTTTTCAAAAATACTTTTGTTTTCCTTGTCATAAACCAGCACTTTTTGTCCTTCGAGTAATGCCTCGG